>JAAXHF010000447.1 GCA_012271025.1 Deltaproteobacteria bacterium
CGCCTTGACCATGGTGACACTGGTACAGATGAGGAGGAAGGTCATGGCCGCAGTCAGCTGAATGCCCAGCGTATCCAGCGGGTCGGGCCAGTCCGGGCTGCTGGCCCGCAGGGCGCCGTAGCCGGCCAGCAACCCGCCGAACGACATGGCATCACCGGCCAGAAAAACCCACATGCCAAGTTTACCCCAGCTTTCCGGGGTTAATGGCGATTCGGCTGGTTCAACAGCCCCCTGTGTCTCAATAACCGCTTCGCTCAAGGCTGCTCCTCCTTCTTCTTTGTCTGGGCAGGGTCAAAAGCCAGCACTTCTGCCGGCGGATGGGGGGAACGGCTGGCGTTCCGGTAGGTGTAAAAGATCCAGCCGCCGACCGAGGCCAACAGCACGAACGGCATGGTCATCATCAGCATGACGCTCCAGAAAATGCCGACCGCCAGGGGATCCTCAGAACCGGACAGGGCTGTCTTGCACATGGCACAGCCCTGGGCCAGCACCCGGGTCGGAAACAGGCCGGTCAGCGTGAGGCTCAGCAGGCCGGGATATATCAGCACTTTTTGTAACATCATCTGCTCCACGTACTGATCAGTTCAGGTAGACCAGGGGAAACAACAGCGCCCACAGGCCACCCACGTAGTACCAGTACATGCCGCACACCTCAACCGCAATCGACCGACGGGCAGAGAACGCACCGCGTTTGGCCAGGACCAGGACGACCAGCAGCCAGACCACGGCGGCCAAAACGTGCAGGCCGTGGCAGCCGATCAGGGTGTAGAAGGTGGCACCATAGATGCCGGTTGAAATCGTCAGACCGTCCCGCACCAGCTGTGTCCATTCATAGCCTTGCACGCCCAAGAAGATGCTGCCCAACAGCGCGGTGACGCCCAGCCAGTTGCCCGCACTGGGCAGACGGTCGAGCCGCAGGGCGGCAATGGCCCGGTGCATGGTGTAGCAGCTGACGAATAAGACCAGGGTGTTCACCCAGGTCACGCCGACCGGCAGGTACAGATGGCCGGACGGCCAGACCGAGCTGCCGGCCCGGAAGACCACGTAGGCCCCGATCAGGCCGACAAAGAACATGGTTTCGGCGCTGATGAGCATCAGCATACCCAGCCGGGCGTTGCTGATCGGCGGCTCCGGTGCGCTTGAGGGTGGTCCGCCTCCAAAGCCTGGAGACGGCCGGACCTGAGCTTGTTCAGCTGTCTGCGGCTGGGCGGCAGTGGCGCTTGGCATGGGACACTCCTCAGGGTCTTCTTCACCAGCTCAGACGAGGATAATAAAGCACACCGTGGCGGCAACATACAGGGCGATAAAAATGGCCAGACCGCGACCGATGATACGGTTGACCGTGTGTTTCTCTTCTCGGCTCGACATGCTCATCCTCGGGTTTCCAGCGCACTTACAGCGGGACTTTATCAAAGGCCATCACGGCCAGCAGCAGCGGCAGATAAATCAGTGAGGCAAACAACAGCCGCCGGGCGGACTCCGACGAGCGGGCCAGCGCCAAACGGACGCTGTACCACAGGAACATGCTGCCCAGCCCAAACGCTGCGCAGAAATACACCGGTCCGGCCAGACCGACCAGGGTCGGCAGCAGGCCAACCGCCAGCAGCGCCAGACAGTGGCTGGTCACCTGCCGACCGGTGCTTTTTCCGTCGGGGCTGATGACCGGCAGGAGTTGAAATCCGGCTCGGGCGTAGTCGTCCCGGTACAGCCAGGCGATGGCCAGCGAGTGCGGCATCTGCCACAGAAACATGATGGCAAACAGGATCCAGGCCTCCAGATCAATCGAGTCGCGGACGGCCGCCCAGCCGATGACCGGCGGCAGCGCACCCGGCACGGCACCGATCAGGGTACACAGCGAGGTCGTTTTCTTGAGCGGGGTGTAGACTCCCAGGTAGCTGACCACAATGGCCGTGGTGACTGCGGCGCTGGCCAGGTTGACGGTCCAGGCCAGATAGACGAGTCCGGCGACAGTGACCAGCGCACCGAACACGAAGGCTTCGACAGGCTGGACGCGTCCGTCGGGCAGCGGCCGCAGCTGGGTGCGGCGCATTTTGGCATCGGCCTCGCGCTCCAGCACCTGGTTGAGGGCCAGGGTGCCACCCGCGGCCAGGGCCGTGCCCAGCAGGGTGTGCAGCAGCAGCCGGTAGTCGGCAACGCCCAGCGAGGCCAGATAAAAACCGACACAGGTCGTAATCAGGACCAGACTCACGATCCGGGGCTTGGTCAGTTCGAGAAAGGCCAGGCTGCGCTGCCAGACCCGATCCAGACGGTCGGTGCGACCCATGGTCGGTGCATGTGTGCGGAGTATCATGCCGAAACCTGTTCCGGGCTGAGTGCAGGACGAGCGGAAGGCGCCACGCCGTCACGGTAGGAACGCAGGCTGAGGCGGACGCCGGTGGCCAACATGAGCGCGCCAATGACGACGTGGGCGGTAGCCAGCACAACAACGGCTGGGCTGAGAAAAGCGCCGCTGGCGGTGTATTTGCCGAGATAGGCCAGCAGGCCCAGCCCGAGCTGCACGAACAGCAGCCGCCGCAGCAGCAGGGCCGAACGCAGGACAGCCGGATGGTCGGCGTACGACTGGACGATCCAATCGACGAGCCAGAACACCAGGCCGGTAACAAGAACGGCGCCCAGGATATGGACTTCGGCCCCGCTGCCGGTATGCCGCACGACCGCGCCCAGGACGATCTGGGCATACACAGCCACCGTCGTGATCACGCTCAGGCGTTGAACCGAGGCGGCGTCCGGGACCGTTTTTTGCGGCTGTCGGTCCTGCCACTCGGCCGAGGCCAGCAGGGTCAGGGCGGCCAGGAAGGCAAAAAACGCCTGGGCCAAGCCGCCGTGGATCAGGGCCAGCAGGTTTTCGAGCAGGACTACCCGCAGACCTCCGAGCACGCCCTGGACGATCACGGCCAGCAGCGCGACCACACCCAGCCAGCGCATCCACGGCCGCCGTTCCGTTGTCCACAGGGCGACCGTAAGCAGGATGGTCAGGAAGCCAACGGCCGAGCCGAGCAGGCGATGGCTGTGCTCGTAGAAGATGCCGCCGACCATCTGCGACCAGGGGTAGAGGAACATGTTGTAGCCAAACGTCGTCGGCCAGTCCGGGACGGCCAGCCCGACCCCCAGGCTGGTGACCAGGCCGCCCACGAACAGCAGCGGCAGGGTGCAGACGGTGGTCAGCAGGGCGAACCGGTAGGGCCAGGGGGAAAATGAGGCCAGGGCTGAGGGAGGGCTGAGGTGTGCCATGCTCGTAAAAGGGAAACGTAATAACCGATGGAGACTGGAAGAGATCACGTTTCCCTTTCTCAACCCGGCTGTCTGCACAGCCGGGTCAGCCAGCGCGTCCCGGCTCAGTGCGAGGCTGCGGCAGCCTCAGGGCCGAGCCGTCTATCCTGGGGCAGCCAGTCCTCCTGGACCAGCGGTGAGCTGTACTCATACGGGCCGCGGTAGACGGTTGGGACGGTCTCGAAGTTGCCGTGGGGTGGCGGCGAGGGCGCGGTCCATTCCAGGGTGTTGGCCTGCCAGGGGTTACGCTCGGCCTTCTTGCCGGCGAACAGACTCCACACGAAATTGAACAGGAAAATCAGCTGTGCCGCCCCGAGGCAGAAGGCGCTCATGGTGATGAACACATTCCACCACTGCAGATCGACCAGAAACTCGTACTGCAGCGGGTTGTAGATGCGCCGCATATGACCCGCCACCCCCAGGAAGTGCATGGGGAAGAAGGCGCCGTTGAAAAAGATGTAGGTCAGGGCAAAGTGCAGCTTGCCCAGGGGTTCGTTCATCATCCGGCCGAACAGCTTGGGGAACCAGTAGTACAGGGCGGCAAACATGCCGAAGATGATGCCAGCCACCACATAGTGGAAATGGGCGACAATGAAATAGGTGTCGTGGATGAAGATATCCACCGGGGTGACCGCCATGTAGATGCCGCTCAAGCCGCCAATCACAAAATTGGACACAAAGCCGAGGGCAAACAGCATCGGGCTGGTAAACCGGATGGTCCCACCCCACAGGGTACCGAGCCAGTTGAAGGTCTTAATGGCCGACGGAATAGCAATGACCATGGTGGTCAGCATGAATGCGGTGCCCAGCACCGGGTTCATGCCGCTCAGGAACATATGATGGCCCCACACGATCCACGACAAAAAGGCCAGGGCGATCATGGAGAAGGCCATGGCGTGATAGCCGAAGATGGGCTTGCGGGAAAACGCGGACAGAATATCTGAGGTGACGCCCATCGCCGGCAGGACCAGAATATACACCTCGGGGTGGCCGAAGAACCAGAACAGGTGTTGCCACAGCAGCGGCTCTCCCCCGCCCGCCGGCAGGAAGAAGCTGGTGCCCATGGTGCGGTCAAACAGCAGCATGCCCAGGGCGGCGGTCAGGACCGGCAGCGCCAGCAGCAGCAGGATGGCGGTCACGAACAACGACCAGATGACCAGCGGCATGCGAAACCAGGTCATACCCGGCGCCCGCATATTGATGACCGTCGTAATGTAGTTGATCGAGCCCATCAGAGACGAAAAACCCAGGATGAGCAGGCTGATGATCCACAGGTTTACACCCTGACCACCGGCGCCGTAGGTCGCGTCGGCCGACAGGCTGGCATACATGGTCCAGCCGCCGCCGGCCGCTCCACCTTCGACAAAGAAGCTGTACAGAATCAGCACAATAGCCGGCACGGCGGTCCAGAACGACAGCATGTTGAGGACCGGGAAGGCCATATCGGCCGCGCCGATCATCAACGGAATCAGGAAATTACCGAACCCGCCGACCATGAACGGCATGACCACAAAGAAAATCATGATCGTGGCGTGCATGGTGAACAGCGAGTTGTAGAAGGCCGGGTCCATATACGCCCCGTACAGGCCGTGCTCGGGCTCGGCGTACATGTAGGGCTCGGAAATCCAGCTGGTGAACGGCACCGGGGTCTCCGGCCAGGCCAGCTCCCAGCGCATCATCATGGCCAGCAGGCCGCCGACGACGAGCATCAGGACGCTTGAAAATAAGAACTGACGTCCGATCATCTTATGATCGGTGGAAAAGATATAGGTGCGGATAAATCCCAACTCGTGGTGGGCTTCGTGAGCATGGGCCTCCTGGGCTTCTACCGCTCCTGCGTCGCTCATGGTCTGTCTCCTATGGCTTGGTCTGGCTCAGTCGCCGCTTATTCGGTGGTAGTCTGGGCTGCCTCGGTCATGTCGGGGGCGGCGTCCGGAGCGGTCGCTTCCGGGGCGTCAGGCATGTCCGGGGCTGCGGCGGTCGCTTCCGGGGCTGCCGGTGGCGGCCACTGCTCGTCTACCCAGGCCTGATACTCGTCCGGGGCCAGGGCGTACAGCCAGCCCACCATGCCCGAGTGGCCGAAGCCACACAGCTCGGCGCACGGGATCTCATACCGGCCCGGCTTGTTGGCCTGAAACCAGCCGATGATCTCTCGACCCGGAACGGTATCCTGCTTAAAGCGCAGGTTGGGCAGAAAAAAGCTGTGGATCACGTCTCTGGAGGCCAGAATAACGCGGATCGGCTCGCCGGCCGGAACCCGGATATCGTTATCGGCCTGCTTGTCGTCGGCGGTATCGAACTCGCCGTCCGGGCCGGGGTACAGGATTTCCCAGTTGAACTGCTTGCCGGTCACCTTCACCACGGTATTCGTATCGGGCGGCACGAGCTTGATATCTTCCCACAGCGAGGTGCTGGCCAGCCCCAGACCGATGAAGACCATGGCCGGAATGATCGTCCAGATGATTTCCAGCGGGGTGTTGCCGTGGGTGTAGGCCGCCCGTCGGTCGCCCCGGTCTCGGTACACAAACAGAAAGATGAGCATCAGGGCGGTGACGACAATGAAAGCTGCGGCGGTCAGGTAATAGATGAAATAGAAGAGCGAATCGATCTCCGCTCCGTACGGCGAGACGTCTTCAGGCAGCCATCCTAACATGAATACCCTTTCCTTTTTCCCTGCCCAGAATCGCTCCCATGTATACCGAAAAACCCCTCTGCCGCAAGGGGAGGGGGCGGGCGTGTCAAACCGGGCGTGGTCTGTGGGCGGCGCGCCCCCTTCGTTGACAAAGTGTGGGGGGCTCGCTAGTGTTGGGGCAGTTATGCAGAAAACAGGTTGGGAACAGTTCGTTGAAATCATCACCAAGCCCGACAATATCCCCATTGTCGGCTTGATGTTTCTGGTGTTGTACTTCACCTGGCTCGCCTTTCGGGAAGGCCGCAAAAACGACCAACTGATCGAAGAGGGCCGGGCCGACGAAATCCTCGACGAGATGCAGAAATAGGGAGTGGCCGTATGCCGTTCACCATCGTGGCGGAAAACTGCACCGGGTGTAGCGCCTGCGAGAAGCGCTGTCCGACCAAAGCCATCAGCGGCGAATCCAAAAAAGCCTACTTCATCGAACCCTCGCTGTGTATCGACTGTGGGGCCTGCGGCGTGATCTGCCCCGACGCCGCCATCTTGGATACCTTCGGGACGGTGACCTCTGTCTTGAAGCGGGTTGAGCGGCCCATCGCGGTAGTCCATCTCGATAACTGCAACGGCTGTGGCGTGTGTATTGACGTGTGTCCTTTTGACTGTATCACGCCCTCGGTCCATAACGGTCCTCAGTACCTCGGCCGCGTCGATGTTGACGAAAAGACCTGCGTTGGCTGCCAGCTGTGCGAAGAGGTATGCGGCTGGGAGGGGATTTTCATCATGCCCGGAGCGGACAAGGACGCCTTCCTCGGCACCATGGAGGAACAGGGCGACGAAGCCCCGGCCTGAGTCTGAGCGCAGAAAGGAAACCCTGTGGCGGTCCCCAAACGACGAACCTCGCGCACCAAACGCAACAAGCGGCGTGCCCACCACGCCCTGTCGGCCCCGGCGCTGCGGACGGATACCCAGACCGGTGAAACCCACCTGTCGCACCGCGCCCATATCGGCACCGACGGCGCGTATTACTATCGGGGTAGGCGGCTGACCGAGCCAATCGAAGAAGACGAGGAATAGCGATCCGAGATTCGCATTCAGCCCGCATCTTTCGGTGCGGGCTTTTTTGCGCCCAGATGATCCTAGATTATTTTGTTCAGGGGATATTCGATAATCCCCACCGCGCCGTGTTTGATGAGCTGGGGGATCAGCTCTCTGACCCGGCTCTCGCTGATCACGCTCTCCACCGCAAACCACGGGGTCTTGTAC
>JAAXHF010000641.1 GCA_012271025.1 Deltaproteobacteria bacterium
ATCATGACGATCACGCGCCGCAACGTTGTGCATGCCGCCGTCTGGCTGATCAGCGCACTGGTCGGCGTGGCGGGTCTGTTCCTGTCGCGCGGCGCGGAGTTCTTGGCAGGCGTGCAGGTCATCGTCTATATCGGCGGGATCATGGTGCTGTTCCTGTTCGTGATCATGCTGGTGCCGGTTCACGACGAGTCCACCCAGCGGCGCTTCTCCAACCAAAAATGGCCTGCCACGCTGGCGGCTGTCGCCCTGTTCCTCTGGGTGGCGTTCATTGCGGTCAACGGCGTCGGCATGCTCGATCATCCGGGCATGGCGGAGCCGCTGGGGCCGGGCTCGCTGTCAGAAAACTCCGAGGCGGTCGGCTTGGTGCTGTTCTCGCAGTACCTGCTGCCGTTCGAGCTGGCTTCGATCCTGCTGCTGGTAGCGATCATCGGCGCCATCGTGATGTCCAAGACGCGCAATCCCGAGACGGAGAGCTAGCCGGGCGGCCCACACACCATGCTGGAAGTCACCACTTCGCACTATGTCGTGCTGAGCACCCTGCTGATGCTGATCGGCGTGATCGGCATCCTGATCCGGCGCAACATCTTGGTGCTGCTGATGTCGGTCGAGCTGATCCTCAATGCCGTCAACATCAACCTCGTGGCCTTCTCGGCCTCGCTGCAGCAGGTCCACGGCCAGGTTTTCTCGATTTTCGTCATCACGGTCGCTGCCGCCGAGGCGGCAGTCGGCCTGGGCATATTGATCGCCCTGTTCCGCAACAAGCAAACCGTCCACGCCGACGAGATCGACCTGTTGCGCTGGTAGGGGAGAGGGGCAGGTGTTCTTCCTAGAAAGTATCTGGCTGATCCCGATGTTCCCGCTCTTCGGAGCGGCCCTGATGCTGCTGGTCGGTCGCAGGCTGGACAGGCAGCACCCGCTTGGGCCGCCCGAGGACGACTCTCACGCCGCCCATCACGAGCCCTCGCCCGGTCGCAGGCTGATCGACATCGTCTGCCCTGGCATGGTGCTGCTGTCCTTCCTGTTCTCGGTCGGCGCGATCTGGCAGCTCCAAGGCGTGCCCGGCCACAGCTACGAGGTCGTCAAGTGGACCTGGCTGGCGGGCCTCGACTCCGGCACCGAAGCCGGGCTGCGCGCCTTTACCGCCGACTGGGGCTTCTTGCTCGATTCGCTCAGTTCCGTGATGGTGCTGGTGGTCTCGGGCATCGGCTTCCTGATCCACGTCTACTCGACCGGCTACATGGCCCACGACGGCGGCTACTACCGCTTCTTCGGGTTCATGAACTTGTTCCTGTTCTTCATGCTGGTGCTGGTGCTGGCGAACAACTACGCCCTGCTGTTCGTCGGGTGGGAGGGCGTCGGCTTCTGCAGCTTCGGCCTGATCGGCTTTTACTTCCGCAAGCAGTCCGCCTCCAATGCCGCCAACAAGGCGTTCATCGTCAATCGGGTCGGCGATGCCGGCTTCGTGCTGGGGATGCTGGCCACCTTTTCCATCCTGGGCACGCTCAAGTTCAGCGAGGTCGGCGCGGCGCTGGCCGCGGGCGGATTCCAACTCGAGGAAGCCGCCGGCCCGCTGACGCTGATCGGCGTGTTGTTCTTCATCGGCGCCATGGGCAAGTCGGCCCAGCTCCCGCTGCACGTCTGGCTGCCGGACGCGATGGAGGGCCCCACTCCCGTCTCGGCCCTGATCCACGCCGCGACCAT
>JAAXHF010000009.1 GCA_012271025.1 Deltaproteobacteria bacterium
TCGATCAACTTGGCCACAAAATCGGTGTCGGGGCAGTCGGACTGGACGTGAAGCGTGACCCGCACCGGCCCGGCGATGCAGAACTCCCGGTCCAGGCTCTCGCCGCAGTACGTCAGGCCATAGTTGGGCAGGGCTTGGACCGGACGCTGGTCGCGCGGGCCGCTGTCGATCAACATGTTACGCCCGCCCAGCGTCGGAACAGGACGGTGGGGGTCGTAGATATAGCTGCGCTGGTCGCCGCCCGGACCGTCCGGGCTGAGGCGACCGTCGCCCCGCAGATACAGCCGCTGGCGGACGACTCCCGGCGGCGGCCAGTGCTCGGCGTGACGCCAGTCGTTGGCGACATAGCCGGCCTGGTCCGCGACCCAGGCGCGGGGCGAGTACAAAACCGCCGGCTCATCCGCGATCCTGGTCGGCTCATCCTTGAGCCAGTGGTCAAACCACTCGAAGTAGGGATCGCGTGGCCAGAAATTCTGCTCATACACAAAGTAGTGGCTGTTGGGTCCGATCCACAGGCGCTGGTTCCCGACGCGGGCCTGAATGTCGCGAAAGGCGGCCAGTACGCTGGTCAGAAAAATGTCGAACCAGGTGGTGACGTGAAAACCGGGCACGGTAATCGTCGCCCGAAAGTTGTGGCGGGCGCGAAAGGCGTCGGGCGCGGGGTGGGTGATGATCTCGTCGAGATAGGGCTGCCAGACCGAAAAGTCCGGGTAGCCGGTCAGCGGCAGCCGCAGCCAGTCGGCCGACTCGATAAAAGGCGGGTCTGCTTGGCGGGCGGCGTCGAGGGCCGCGTAGCGGGTCGCAGCGGAATCTGCGGCCGCAGCCAGGGTCTCGGCACTGATATTGTGGCGTTGCAGCAGCGCCTGGCGGTGGGACGCTGACAGGCCCGGAATATTGCGGGCAACCCACAGCCACAGACGCTCCATCTGAATCGACTGGCCCTCATACACCACGTCGTCATAGATACTCGATCCGCCGACCTGGGTGAAAAACGCCTGCACGCTGGGGTGGCCCTGCGAGGCGGCGGCCAGCGCGGTCGTCGCCCCGGCCGACGAGCCCGACAGCCCGACCCGCTGCGTGGACCAGGGCTCGGCCGCGATCCACTCCAGGCTGTCGTAACCGTCTGTGGCATCGTCGCCGTAGACGTGGTCTTCGCCTTCCGAGCCGTAGCGGCCGCGCGTATCCTGGTAGACTGCGGCATAGCCACGGCGCACAATCTCGCGCCAGCCGCGCAGGATCGAACCGCGCAGGGGAGCCTTGGGGTCCGGTAGCCAGCCCCGGGTGCAGTCGGTCACATGCTGGCCTTCGGGCGAGGTGATGCCGTACGGCGTGCGCTGCATAATCACCGGATAGCGCGGTCCGCCGCTGTCGGGCAGGAACACAAAGGTATTCAGGCGAACGCCGTCCCGCATCGGCACCATGGCCTGGAAACAGCGCACCCCGTCAATCACTCGCATCGCGTGCCTTTCTTCTGGCTTAGTTCTGACTTGGCCGACCCTAAACGTCGGATGGGCGCTCAGTCAAGAGCGCCTCGCACCGGTGCGCCAGCCCCGTGCAGCGCTTCGGCTCAGCGCCGCACGGGGCTGGCGGCTTGATCTGGACCGGTGATATCGGTAGCACAAGGAGGGTGAAAAACATGGATGGGAAGGTGGCTGATCCGTCTTGGCGCGTCTAGGAAGCATCTGGGGTCTGGGGGGCATTCTGGCCATACTGGCCTATGCGGTTTTTCATCTGCTCGGCCGCTCAATCGAGGCCTTCGGCTACGCTTGGGACTGGCGCCACTGGACGCTGCTCATCCTCAACACGGCCTTCATGGCGCATTCGGAGGGCTACATGGGTTTCCAGAAATCTTTTGCCCCGCGCGTCGTCGCCCGTGCCCGGGTGCTCGACGACCGGCCGTCCCTGCTGCGCCTGCTGCTGGCCCCGCTGTTTTGCATCGGCTATTTTCACGCCACCCGCCGCCGGCTGCTGTCCATCTACACCCTGACCCTGGGCATTGGCGCGCTGATCGTCATTTTTCAGTACATCAGCCAGCCGTGGCGCGGCATTCTTGACGGCGGCGTGGTGGTCGGCCTGACCTGGGGCATGACCAGCATCGTGGTGTTGGCGGCCAAGGCGTGGCGAGAGCCGTGCACTCTCGCGTCGGCCGATCTGCCCGACTCGTCACTGCCGCCAACAACAGCCTAGAGCGGGGTATGCTCCATGTACCCAAGAAGAAGGCGGACTGAGGACCACTTTTACATAAGGAGGAACGCATATGACCGGAAGATTAGCTGATAAGGTCGCCCTGATTACCGGAGCCGGCGGCGGCCAGGGTCGGGCCGCGGCGGTGCTGTTCGCCCAAGAGGGCGCCAAGGTGGTGGTGACCGATATCAAGGTCGAGGGCGGACACGAGACGGTCGAGCTGGTCAAGGCGGCCGGCGGACAGGCCGTCTTCCACGAGACCGATGTGTCACGCGCGGTGGACCTCCAGGCTGCGGTGGCCCGGGCGGTCGAAACCTACGGCGGTTTGCACGTCATGTACAACAACGCCGCAGTGCTGCATAAGCGGGACACCACGGTGACCGAGCTTGAGGAGGATCTGTGGGATCTCGTGCTGGAGGTGAATCTCAAGAGCGTCTACCTGGGCTGTAAGTACGCCATTCCCGAAATGACCAAGGCCGGCGGCGGCTCGATCATCAACGTGTCGTCGCTGGCCGGGCTGCTGGGCGTCGGCAACGTGCACGCCTACACCGCAGCCAAAGGCGGGGTGATTTCGCTCACCCGAGCGGTCGCCACCGCCTATGCCGCCAAGAACATCCGCTGCAACGTCATGTGCCCCGGCGCGGTTGACACGCCGATGATGGCCCACGTGCTGCACGGCTCGAATCCCAAGCGGATGGAACGGGTGGCCAAGAGCCATCCGCTCGGCCGGGTGGGCACCCCGCAAGACATTGCCTCAATGGGCCTGTTTCTGGCCTCGGACGAGTCGGCGTGGGTGACGGGCTCGGTGTTTACGGTTGACGGTGGGTATGCCGCGCAGTGACGAGTGGGGCGGCCTGCTGTTCAGTCAATATCGACTCTGAGCAGCCCGTCCTCGACCTGGACCGGATAGGTCCGCAGCCGCATGGCCGGGTTGGTCAGGCTGCACGCGCGGCGCAGGTCAAAACGAAAGCGGTGCCACGGACAGGTCACGGTCGCCCCTTTGAGCCAGCCCCGGCTCAGGGGGCCGCCCTTGTGGGGACAGGCGTTTTCGACCGCAGCTACGTTCGAGAAGAATCCCATATGAATTAATCAAGTCCGACCAGCGCTTTTTCACGCGTAACCGACCTCGCTGCACCATGCATCTTCTTCATCCGTGTAGCATTCACTTCTGAAACCCTCAATAACGCTAGGAGAGCTTGGTTCCGATAAGGGGAATAAATTTCAGTAAGTAGCAATTGGCTGGACCAGAAAATAGATTGCTCAAGAATTGATTCCATACGAGTACCCTGGAAGTCCACTCCTCTTGCAAAGCCGAATTCACGACCCGTAACGATAAAAATATATCCCCAATGAGAGCGATCTTCAGCAAAGTTCTAGCAAAATATTTACACTCTGGATCCGTAGTAAAGATCCGAAGGTCGTTCAGAAACTCATCTAGGGTGTCCTTCTGCTCCAACGTAGACGTATAATTTTCGAAGAGAGATAAAAATTCTTGTATCCGATCTGGCTTACGAATCTCAGCAAATCCAACAAACGGAGGATAGTTGAGATTGTTTCTTTCATTCGATTCATCAAGCGGATCGACGACATTGATTTTTTTTGTAACGAACCCATACGCCGAATGAGATACTGTATATTTGTCGTATATATCATAGAAATTTTTCCAAGGAGTTTGATGATGAGGATTTCTTTTTGAACCGAGTGTCGTTATAGCAAAAATGTGTTCGCGCAAATTGACAGGAACTAGCTGAATTTGAATAGATTTATCTAGTCTCAGCCTCGTAATCGTTCGGCCTTGTAGACAGAGTAAACCGTGGACGGAGAAATAGCCTGCGTAGTAATTCGTTATACGTGCCCATGTCTCCAGGCCCTTCCTCGCGAGTACGTAATGGGACACAGCGTTGCCTATAGCTCTTTGCAGAAAATCCAACGATTGGTTCAAGAGACAAACAGAAATTTGAGAGTCTTTGATATAGAGAGTAGATCTAACCTGGGATGATTTATAGCTATTTTTCCACAACCAGTCGCTGAGATAACAGGAGACCGATATTGCCTCCGAAGAAAATGGCGCAGAGGAAAAGGCCACCTTCTGGTCTTCCAGAAACCAGGCGTGGTCCAACATAGTTTCTACGTTAGCTTGGGGAGGAGGAGTTACTGTAGGCATATCAGGAAGAAAATATTAGAGAAATTACTCGCTTGGTCAACTCCCGAATTCCACCTTCACCTACGTAGGTGATGCCTTTCTTCTTTTCCTCAGCGGTACTGAAAGAAAACTTTTCTAACCTTTTCACATATGGCGTAAAGGTCTCCTTGGTTATGCATAAACCGTTC
>JAAXHF010000155.1 GCA_012271025.1 Deltaproteobacteria bacterium
ATGCCGGACTTGATCCGGCATCCAGCGGTCGGGGAGCTGGAGGTCTGGATTCCTGCTTTCGCAGGAATGACGGGCAGCTACACAGCATCGTTATTTGCTCTAGCGCTGAGCAAAGAGGAAACGTGTCAACAGATTCATGCGGTTGGACGACACGTTTCCTCTTCGAGGAGGAGCGCCGTGCATTTTACCCCCCACGAACAGGAAAAGCTGATGATTTACCTGGCCGCCCAGCTGGCCCGCGAGCGGCAGGGACGGGGGCTCAAGCTGAACTACCCCGAGGCCATGGCCCTGATTACCAGCGCGATTCTCGAAGGCGCGCGCGACGGCCAGTCGGTCGCCGAGCTGATGTCCTACGGGGCGACGATTCTCAGCCGCGACGAGGTCATGGACGGGGTGGCCGAGATGCTCGATCTGGTTCAGGTCGAGGCCACGTTCCCGGACGGCACCAAGCTGGTCAGCGTCCATCAGCCGATTCGCTAGGAGGCAGGCATGAGTCACACGATTGAGCGCCGGCAGTATGCCGAGATGTTCGGGCCGACCGTCGGCGACCGGCTGCGTCTGGCCGACACGGAGTTGGTGATCGAGATTGAGCACGACCACACGGTCTACGGTGACGAGGTCAAGTTTGGCGGCGGCAAGGTGATTCGGGACGGCATGGCCCAGTCGCCGGTCCAGACCTCGGCCCAGGGCGCGCCCGACCTGGTCATTACCAACGCCACGGTGGTCGATCACTGGGGGATCGTCAAAGCCGACGTGGGGATCAAAGACGGCCGTATCAGCGGCATCGGCAAGGCCGGCAACCCGCTGCTGATGGACGGCGTGTCGGCCGAACTGGTCATCGGGCCGGGCACCGAGATTGTGGCCGGCGAGGGCAAGATCCTGACCGCGGGCGGGATTGACGCTCATATTCACTTCATCTGTCCGCAGCAGATCACCGAAGCTCTGGCCTCCGGCATCACCACCATGTTTGGCGGCGGCACCGGCCCGGCGACCGGCACCAACGCCACCACCTGTACGCCTGGCCCGTGGAATATCGCCCGGATGCTCGAATCAATCGAAGCCTTTCCCATGAACCTCGGGTTTTTGGGCAAGGGTAACGCCTCGCGTCCCGAGGCGCTACGCGAGCAGATCGAGGCCGGGGCGATGGGACTCAAGCTCCACGAAGACTGGGGCTCGACTCCGGCGGCGATTGATTGCGCCCTGTCGGTGGCCGACGCCTATGATGTCCAGGTCGCCATCCACACCGATACCCTGAACGAGACCGGTTTTGTCGAGGACACGCTGGCGGCCTTCAAGGGCCGCACGATCCACACCTACCATACCGAGGGGGCGGGCGGCGGCCACGCCCCGGACATCATCAAGGTGTGCGGGTTTCCCAATGTCCTACCGTCTTCGACCAACCCGACCCGGCCGTTTACCGTCAACACGATTGACGAACACCTCGACATGCTGATGGTCTGCCACCACCTCGACCCCGGCGTCCCCGAAGACGTGGCTTTTGCCGAGTCGCGCATCCGACCGGAAACCATTGCGGCCGAGGATGTGCTGCACGATCTCGGCGCCTTCAGCATGATGGCCTCGGACTCCCAGGCCATGGGCCGGGTCGGGGAGGTGATTCTGCGCACCTGGCAGACGGCCCATAAAATGCGCGTCCAGCGCGGACGCCTGGCCGAAGAGAGCGGCGACAACGACAATTTCCGGGTCAAGCGCTACCTGGCCAAGTACACCATCAACCCGGCCCTGACCCACGGCATTGCCGACCACGTCGGCTCAATCGAGGTCGGCAAGCTGGCCGATCTGGTGTTGTGGGAGCCCAAGTTTTTTGGCGTCAAGCCCGAACTCATTCTGAAGGGCGGCTTTATTGCCTGGGCGGCGATGGGCGACCCCAACGCCTCGATTCCGACCCCCCAGCCGGTCTTCGGTCGGCCCATGTTCGGCCATTTTGGTCGCGCCCCGGCCAGCCTGTCGCTCAGTTTCGTCTCCCGCGCGGCGCATGACAACGGCCTGGCCGAGCAGCTCGGGCTGCAAAAGCGGCTGGCGCCGGTCCACAACTGCCGCCAGGTGGGCAAAACAGACCTGATCCACAATGGGGCGCTGCCGCACATCGAGGTCAATCCCGAGACCTACGAGGTCCGGGCCGACGGTCAGCTGCTGACCTGCGAGCCGGCCAGCGTGCTGCCGCTGGCCCAGCGCTACTTTCTGTTTTAGGGACAAGCGCGTCAGTGCCCATCTAGCGCGGAATCCGAATAATCACCCCACCCATGATCTCACCCATTTTGAAGTCGCGCCGGGGGCTGTCTTTGTGGCCGTTGTGACACTGGATACAGGCCTGAGCCACAGCCGTATCCGGGTAGATGGCGGTAAAATAGGTAGTGCCCCCCAGTGTTTCCTCGGCGTAATAATTCTCCCCCGGATTGTCGGCGACATGTTGAAGCCCGGTTTTTTCCACCTCGGTCCGGGGCTTGTTCTGCTTGTTGACCGGCCATAGGGACAGCAGCGCATAGCTGAACCCGGCGTTTTTCTCCTGGACCATTTCCGCCCCGGCCCGAAACATCTGAGCCGGCAGCAGCAGGGCCTTGTCGTCTTTCCAGTGCTCGCTGGCCTCCATCACTTTTTCTTCAAGCACGAGGCGGTTGACGATCAGCCGGGTGTAGACCGTGCGGTCTGTCTCCAGGACGGTGTGCAAGGCGTCGGCCATCTGTCGGGGGGAGATGCCGGACGTTGCGCCGCCACCATTACACGCACTGGCAAGAAGAACCGCAGCTCCTGCCAGGATAACACCAGGAAAACGCTTCCACGTCATGGGCCTATCTTCCTTCCTCGGATCGTTCGTCTGTCCGAGCCGTTTCGGCCTGTCGCCGTTCGGCCATCTCAAGGCTGGCAACATGAACGGCGGGTTGGCCGCTGAAGTTGCGGGCGATCAGCTCCGGGTCGGCCAGGGCATCGAGGGCAAATCCCAGGCCGTGA
Organism: Deltaproteobacteria bacterium; assembly: GCA_012271025.1. The sequence goes on from JAAXHF010000155.1 coordinate 2,968, forward strand.
CACTGCATGCACACGCCGCGCAGCATCTTTTCGTTGGGCCGCAGGTTTCCGTTCTGGTTATGCTGCACCCGAACCGTGTCCGTCCCCTCCTGGCGATGGATTTCACGGGGTAGATGGCACGTCGCACACGACACGCCCGAGCCGGGCGGCAGCTGACCGGCCAGTTCTTTTTGCCACAGCCGGAAGTGGGCCGAGCCGGTGTAGGCCCGGCTGTGGGCGTCGTCATGACACGCCAGACAGGCTTCAGCTGCCGCTCGACGGGTATCGAAGCGGTGCGCCGGATGACAGCTGAGACAGCCGAGTTCACGGCCGTGGGCGGACGGCTTCATCGGTTGACGGGCCAGTTCTGGCCGCATGGGGAGGAGCTGTTGAGCCAGCCGCATGCCGTGTCTGCTGGCCAGAAATCCCTGTGCTTCGGCCTGATGGCAGCTCTGGCACACCGTGTGTCCGACCCGATCGGTCCATATTTTTCCCGACACCTGGGACGCGCCGGAGTCGGGCCGGCGGTGACAGTCGGTGCAGTTGACCCCGGCCTGGGCGTGGCGTGTCGCAAGCCAGTCTTCAAGCAGGCGCTGATCGTCGGGGCTGCGTGGCGAGGGCCCGTCGGCGGCGGCTCGGCCGAGCGGTCGGGGCTGAAAGACTGTCCGCAGCGGAACGACGGGATTGTCGAGCAGCGGCGGCTCGTGCAGGTGTGCGAGCAGAAAGTCTTCATACAGGGCCGTGTTGTCGTGAAAATTGTGGCAGCCCGCACTGGCGCAGGTGGCAAAACCCAGGCCGACGTGGCTGGGCCGGTCTTCGGCCAGGTCGGCGTGGCAGTGAAAACAATAATCCGGCGCCAGGGTGACGCCCATGGGACGGGTCTGAGCCGGGCGATGTTCCCGGTGGCAGGTGACGCACAAGCGGGCATCCAGGATCGCCACCCGGTCCGCGTTGCGCGGGTCGGTAAACTTACTGCTGGGGTGACTATCGTCAGCCAACACCAATTCTGTGCCGTGGCAGTCGAGACACGCGGACTGCTTGACCCCCGCGAACGGCGTGTGACACGCCTGGCACGCCAGCTCGATCTGATAATGGCCAGCCGTGGTCTGTCCTGGCAGAAACATCGCCCTGTGTTTGCTCCAAAAGGAGAGGGCCAGATACACGCTCAGGCCCAGGGGAACGATTCCCCATCCCAGATAGGCCCGGACTGTGGACGAAGTGCCGTCCGTCCTGTGTCCGTCAGTCACCGCCTGCGCCCAACCTTCATCCTCAGTAGTAGTACACCGACAAAATGTGGAATCCGAGGAAAACGAGCAGAGGCCACAACAGGAAAAGATGACTGCGGGTCACGACATGGCGTAGCCGCCGCGCTCGCCTGCCGCTCCAGCGCTGCTCTCCGGCGGCCAGCACACCGGCCAGGCCACCGACCGCAGCCAGGGCCAGGAAGTTGGTTATGAGATACAAGTTCATATTGTTGCCCAGGCTGAAGCCGGTGTGGGCAACCAGCACCAGCAGGGTGAGGACGCCCAGGGCTGCGTGGAGAGCCCGCCACCAGGCAAAGTCGGCAAACGAAAAGGCCGACCAGCGTTTGCGCAGCGATATCAGCAGGACGCCCGCAGACAGGGCGACAATGCTGTAGCCACTGACCTGTTTCCACCACCCGTCGCTCCACAAGACCTCGAGCTTCCAGTCGCCCTGGACCGTCTCGGCAAAGGGAGCGGCCGGCACCACACACACGAGTGTCGTGAGCAACACGGCCAGAACGGAGCCGACCCCCAGACTTTTGCGGCCCGGACTCGGCCCCGGGTCTGTCATCTCTCCCAGCAACCGGGCCAGGAGAGGAGCACACGAGCCGCACACCTGGGACGCACCGGTCCGTTCAGCGAGGCTGGTCAGCGTATGGCAGCCTTCGGCCATGGCCCGTCCAAGCTGCCCGCGGGTGACGCCGGTACAGTGACAGACGGTGGTGGTGTCCGGCCACTGTGCGACCTCGTCCGCCAGCTGCTCCGACCAAATCCGACCGTGCCGGCGAAAGCGGAACCGTTGCCACGGCCACAGCCTGCGGGTTGCAGTCACGGCTTCGTAGAGGCGGGGGAGCTCCGGCCACTGACCAATACCGATCAGCCCAACCAGTCTCTTGTGCTCCAGCACCAGTTTGCGGTAGCCCCCGTCAGCGCTCCGGTATGCGATAGCGCGGAGCGGGCGGGACTGCTCTTCTTCACCGACCCGGCCCACACTCCACACCGGCAGCTCAAAAATCTTGAGTTGGACTGCGGACAGAGAGCCGCGATAGACGGCGCGGCCGCCGAGCAGACAGTGGGCGGCCACTGCGGCCTGTTCAAAGCCCGGGGCGACCGTGCCGGAGACCTGGTGTCCATACTCGGCGCAGTCGCCGACGGCGTAAATGTTCGGGTCGGACGTCTGCATCCTCTCGTTCACCACAACGCCGTGCTGGACGCGCAGACCCGCGTCGCGGGCGAGCTCAATGTCAGGCCGGACCCCGGTGACAACGACGAGTGTGTCGCATTCCAACTCTGTGCCGTCCGAGAGCAGCACGCCGCTGAGCGTCTGCCCGCCTTGAATGCTGCGGATGTTCATGCCCGTGAACACCTCAATACCGAGGGCCAGGATGTGCTCGTGCAGCAGTGCCGCTGCGGTATCGTCGAGTTGGCGACTCATGAGGCGCCCCTCGTGGTGCACGATCCCAACCGAAATGTTGAGGCTGTGAAGCGCCCGCGCAACTTCAAGGCCGAGCACGCCGCCGCCCCAGACAAGGCTGCGCCGACTCCGCGCGCTCCGAGCCAGTAGCATCTCCGTATCGATCAGGTCGTGGAAGACCTGTACGCCGGGCAGGTCGAGGTTGGAAATTGCCGGAATACGAGGCCGTGCACCGGTGGCCAGGATCAGCGCGGTGTAGGCCTGCCTGCGGCCGGTCGCATCAATAACAGTGCGGGTGTTCCGATCAATCGCCTGCACCCTGCGATCATAGTGCGAGATGACCTGACTGCCAGCGGGCGGACGCAGCGGATTATACACGTCCTCCCAGCTGGTCTCACCGGCGAGCAGACTCGAAAGACGAGCCCGGTTATACGACCACAGCTCGTCGCCGTACACGACGAGCGGGTGCTGCGCATCACGGCGTAGCAACTCGTGGGCGGCATGGATACCGACCGGCCCAGTGCCGATGATGACGGTCGGCGCGGGGGGTGAAATGTCGGCCTTCACAGAACGGGGAGTTGAAGAAGCGGTAGCCATGACGCAGTAAAAGGGAGCACGGAGACTGGTCAAAATCAAGGCTGAGGCGTGGCGGCTCGGCCTTGGGCGATGGTCTGAACCAGAACGGCAAGCAGCGTGGGAGACGTGCTCTGAGCCGTCTCGACATCGGAGAGAGACCCGTTGCCGAGAGCCTGTTACGGCGTCGCCCAGAGTGCGGCGCTCACAATGTGTTCAGACGGTCGGATCAATTGCAGACCGTCGCACTTTCGTTGGCCCGATGAGCCAGTTGTTTGTCAATCGCGGCCTGGCCGAGTTCGCCGCAATCCATGGCCCACTCGCCAAGAGCGGTTAAGGCTGCGCGGCTGGGGTACTTCAGAAGTCTCAGGTCTGCTGCATTGACCTGGGTGTGACCATTGAAGCGGCGGAATGTCTCGTCGACAGCGGTCGTGCTCAGAAAGACGGCGAGGCCACAGGCGAGGAATTCGGGTAAACCCCGCTTGCGCTCATGAAATACGTTCAGATGGTTCTCAAAACCCAGCAGTTCGGCTTTGGGAAAATGATGTGGCTGTACCACACTGGCCACGATTCGGCGTTTCTCTTCTTTTGAGGAAAAGCGGCGAACTACACAATACCAGCCGTTCGGATACAGCCATTTGTCTGTCTCGGCATTATGCACGATAGCGTTCGGCTTCTTTAAGTCAGGCTTCGGCCAGTGGATGGTGTGTCCTCTGAAGTGACTGGGGTAGAGCAGCGGGACGGTCCCCGCCTGGGGCATGTCGCGCAGGTAAGGTTTGAGACGGAAATCGACAACAGGACCGGTGGATACGCTGATACCAAGTTCACTCAAGGAAGAGTGAGCTGTTGGCGATTCCTCAAGCGTAGGCTGTCTGGGCGAGTGGGGAATATGGATGAAGCGCTCACGATCATCTGGAAAGACGATCCGTTCAAAGGGATAGGTATCGGTCTGCAGATCGGTGAAACTGTCATCGGTCGAGCTTGTCACCGTGACCTCGCCCTGCGGTGCGCCTCGCTCACACCGGAGGATCAGGTTTTCTTGCAGAACGCCGTCATATTTGAAGGCCGTGTTGCGCGAGGCGAATAAGTGCAGGTGTTGGATTGCCGCGCGCTCCAGAACGAACTCGCGAAAAGGCCGATAGTAGGGACCGTTGCAGAAGCTACGCGGTATGATTGCGACAAGCTGGCCGCGATGGGCAAGCAGAGCGAGAGACAGGGCGACAAAGGCTGAGTAGAGGTTGACCGTCTCTATGCCGGCTCTGCGCAAGGCCCTGCGGGGTGCGGAATCGCTCCGTATTTTTTTGTACGGCGGATTCAGCAGGGCGTGGGTATGGCGGGGAAGAGCTGAGGCAAAAAGACTGCCACACATTGATTCAACCGCGATTTCTACGAAGTTGCCCCCCCTGACGTGTGACACGCTATCGAGAGACTGCCCGTACTCCTCCAGCGTTTTGTGCAAATAGGGGTGGAGGGACTCGTCATGCTCGAAAGCGTCGATTGTGATGTGTTGATAGTCGAGGCCGCCGGCGGCCAGTCTTTCCAGAAAGGCCGCGCTCAGCGAGCCGACCCCGGCGCCGGCGTCGAGCAGATGACAGGAGCTGTTCGGTGTCTGGACAAACAGTCCGGCCATGAACCGAGCCGTTCTCGCCGGAGTGAAAAATTGACCGAGCTGCGATTTTCTCTTCGCCGCGATGGCTCGTGACACCTCACGACGTGTTTGTTCTACCGCTGACAGCATGGGGGGCTCCGCTCTTCTCCGTCCATGCTTACGCCACGGATGGCCTTCACACAAGACATTCACCGCGCCATAGGCGGCGCGCCCAGACGAGCTGTGTTCTGAAGACACGAGGCGCTCACAGCCGCGACAGTCGTTGACTTGGCGGTGGTTCCTGACTATGCTCCCGTCTGGCTGCACCCCTGCATGTAACAGGAGACTGACGAAACTCGTCGCCCTTTTCTGGGCACGCCAATCGCGCGCTGGTTTTTGATTGCGGCTGACAGCGCCAGGACACCGGGCCATGCAAGACACCGTGCAGAATCTCCTCGCTCAGGCGGATATTCAGATTGACGGCGACCGTTCGTGGGACATCCACGTCCATAATCCGCAATTTTACCACCGGGTTTTGACGGCGGGCTCGCTCGGACTGGGGGAATCCTACATGGACGGCTGGTGGGACTGTCAGGCGCTCGACCAGTGCCTGTCCAGAATCCTCAGGGCCGGCCTGTCCGAGAAAGTGATCCCGCTGCGCGAGAAGATACACGTGCTGGTCGCCAAGGTCATCAATCAGCAGCGCAAGGCGCGCGCCTTCGAGGTCGGCGAGCGACACTACGATATCGGGAACGACCTGTACGAAAAAATGCTGGATACGCGCATGGTCTACAGCTGTGGCTACTGGAAGCAGGCCGCAACGCTCGACCAGGCGCAGGAGGCCAAGCTGGACCTGATCTGCCGAAAAGTCCAACTCCAGCCCGGCATGCGGGTGCTCGATATCGGCTGTGGCTGGGGCAGTTTCGCCAAGTACGCGGCCGAGCAGTACCAGGCTGAGGTCGTTGGCGTCACGGTGTCTAAAGAACAGCAGGAACTGGCCAACCGGCTGTGCCGTGGCTTGCCGGTTGACATCCTGCTGCAAGACTACCGCGGGCTGAGGCCGGAGACGAACGGACGCTTCGACGCAATTGTGTCAGTCGGCATGTTCGAGCATGTCGGCTATAAAAACTACCCGGATTTTTTCCGGGTTGTTGACGCTTGCCTCCAGTCCGAAGGGCTCTTTCTGCTCCATACCATGGGCGTGAACAAGACTGTCTACAGCGGGGATCCGTGGATCAATACCTATATTTTTCCGGGGGGCACCCTGCCGTCCATGAAACAGCTCGGAGAAGCCACAGACGGGCTGTTGATGCTGGAAGACTGGCACAGCTTCGGCGCCGACTATGTCAGAACGCTGCTCGCCTGGCGCGACAATTTTCGGGTCAGCTGGCACGTCTTGCGGGAGCGCTATGACGAGCGCTTTCGGCGCATGTGGGAGTATTATCTGTTGTCCTTCGCCGCCGGATTTGATGCCCGCCGCATTCAGCTGTGGCAGATTGTGTTTTCCAAGAATCGGCCGCCGGGCTACCAGAGCATCCGCTGAGCGGCTAGCGCAAAACCCGACACGCGGCCCTGGCCAGAGTGGGGACGAGGCGCGGGCGTAGCAGGCGCCGGTCGTACACGCCGAGGCGCCGCTCGTTTTCCCGTAGACACAGCTCCAGAAAGCCGCGCGGGGAGATATCGAGGTCAATGGCTTCGTGGCCGCGCACGGTGAAGTGTTCGTCGTCCATGCCGCGGGCCGTCTGCAGCCGCCGCCAGGCCTGGACGGTCAGCGCCGTCAGGCGGCGGCCCAGGTGAACAGGCTGTTGCCACCGGCCCAGCTGGATCCGTCGGTAGGCCAGCCAGTTGACGAAAAACAGAATATGACGCGCCTCCTCCTGGATGATCGGCTCGAAGCGTTCGATCAGCGCGGCTGGAAAAAATCCCGAGTCTTTGGCCACGGCAAACAGGCCGAAGGCAAAAAAGGAGTCAAAACACTCGCCGTACTCGGCCCGCATGAAGGCCCACTCGATATCCGCCCCGACTGCGGCCGGTTGGGCCAGCGCTCCGGCGCCGGCAGGCTGGATATCGTACGCCCGCAACAGAGAGTCGAGGAGCTGTGAGTGCCGCTTCTCCTCCGCGCCCTGCAGTGCGACCGCGCGGCGGATCAGCGGATCGGTCTCCAGCGCGGTCTGGGCTTGGACCTTGGCGGCGGTCGTGCGCTCGGTGGCCACGGCTTCGTCCCAGAAGGGCAGGCTCCGCAGCCGCTCCCGGCTCGCCGGGTCAAGTGCAGGCCAGCGTAGCGTAGCGACCTGGTAGGGCTGGTGGGTATCGAGGAACTCTCGGCAAAACACCTCTTTGTGTTGTTCTGAGCCGAGCCACGCCATGGGCATGCTCCTGAACCAAAGGGGACTGAGGAGCTGTTCAGCCATCTGACGCGTCCGCGTCGTCGTTAGCCAGCGCCTCACGGACCGTCTCGGCCAACTCGTCAAACGCCGCGCCGCGTCCTACGGCCAGACCGAGCATGTAACACAGCAGCGGCGCGTTGGTGCGGTTGCCGCTGCTGCGGGCGGCCAGTCCGGCCAGATCGAGCAGCTCGCGCATACGGTCCGGCGTCACAGCCAGAGAGTCGGCCGGCTGGCCGCTGGTGGCGGTCAGTCGTTCGCCTATTTGCTCTAACCACGCCATGTGTCCAACCTCCTCGAAGATAGCCCGCGCAGTGTAGCACGTCGGAGGCGGCGGGGCGAGCGAGGACGCTCCGCCCGCCGGTCGTGTATCAGGACAGGTGGTAGCGCTTCATCCGCTCTCGCAGGACGTTGCGGCTGATGCCGAGTAGGCGGGCGGCCTGGACCTGATTGTGGCGGGTCAGTTCGAGCGCCTTCTCGACCAGCAGTTGCTCGGCGACGGCGGACACCTTTCCGGCGTGCTGTTCAAACAGGGCGTCGAGGCCGGCGTCCGCTGGGCCGGTCGGCTCCGCTTCTCGGGCAACGGAGCGGAGTTGGCTGTCGTGCAGGGCCAGATCCTCGGCCCGGATGACCGGCCCCCGGGCGCGCACAACAGCCTGGGCGATGACGTTCTCCAGTTCGCGCACATTGCCCGGCCAGGCATAGTCGAGGAGGGCCTGGCAGGCGTCTTCTGACAAGCCGCGCGGTCCCTGGGCGTCGGCCTGGCGTTGCAGAAAACGTTTGGCCAGGAGCACGATGTCGTCTCCCCGCTCGCGCAGCGGGGGCAGCTTGATGCGCACGACGTTGAGCCGGTAGTACAGATCTTGGCGAAAACGGCCCGCCTGCACCAGCTCTTCCAGGGCTTGGTTGGTCGCCGCAATGATGCGCACATCGACCAGGCGGGGGGCGCGGGCGCCCAGGCGGTACAGCTCCCGTTCCTGGAGCACGCGCAGCAGCTTTGACTGCAACACCAGCGGCATGTCGCCGATTTCATCCAGGAACAGAGTGCCGGTATGAGCCAGCTCAAATTTTCCCGGTCGTGCCTCGGCCGCCCCGGAAAAGGCGCCGCGTTCATGGCCGAACAGCTCGCTCTCCAGCAGGGACTCTGGAATGGCGGCGCAGTTCAGCGCTACAAAGGGACCCCGGTCGCGCCGGGAGTAGGTCTTGAGCGCGCGGGCGACGAGTTCTTTACCGGTCCCGCTCTCTCCGGTGATGAGGACGGTCACGTCGCGGGCTGCGGTTTTGCCGATCGTCTTATACACCTCCTGCATGGCCCGGCTCTGGCCGAGCAGCGCCTCACCCCCAGTCGTCAGCGCCTCGGCCTCGGCCGTCTCGTCGGGAAGGGCTGCTCCGTCGGTCATGGCCGGACTCGGGCGCTGGAGGGTTTCGTTGATCAGCTGCTTGAGCCGTTCGATATCCAGCGGCTTTTCGAGATAATCCTCGGCGTCAAAGGTCGTGGCCCGGATGGCGGTTTCGGCCGACACGAAGGCGGTCATGATAATGACCGGCAGATCGGGACGGCGCTGCTTGAGTTCCTGGAGCGTCGCCAGCCCGTCTTTGCCCGGCATGCGTACGTCCATCAGCACCAGCCGCAGGGCGGGGTCCTCAATCTGTTGCAGCGCCTCTTCGCCCGAGTAGGCCGACAGCAGCTCGTAGCTGCCGCCCAGGACGCGCCGGAACGAATAATGCACGTTGCGCTCGTCATCAACCACGAGAATCTTGGTCATCTTGAGGCTCGTCGTCATAGGGGCAGGCGGACAATCACCGCCGTACCCGCTCCGGGCTGGGAGGACAGACGCAGGCGGCCGTTATGGCTCTCGACAATGCGCTGGGAGATGGACAGACCCAGACCGGTGCCGCCCTGTTTGGTGCTGAAAAACGGCTCAAACAGTTTCGCTCGGACCTCGGGCGAGACGCCCGTGCCCTCGTCCATGATGGCGGTCAACAGACTGCCGCCGCTGACCGCGATGCGCACGGTCAGCGTCCCGCCGTGGTCCATGGCCTGCACGGCGTTGAGCAGCAGGTTCAAAAAGACCTGTTTGATCTGGGTCCCGTCGGCCCATACCGCAGGCAGCTGTCTGGCCCAGTCTTTGACCACCCGAATCCCCCGCGTACGCGCCTCGGGCCCGATCAGCAGCAGGGTTTCTTCCATGACTTCTTCGATCCGTTCGCGCTGAAAGTGGGGCGGACGCGGGCGGGCGAATTCGAGAAACTGCTCGATCAACAGCGACATGCGGGCCAGCTCGGTCTGGACGATCTTGACGTCGTCGGCAAAGGCGCTGTCGGCCGCCAGGTCTTGGCCCATGGCATACATGAGCAGGCTGACCGTGTTGAGCGGATTGCGCAGCTCGTGGGCCAGCCCGGCCGACAAGGTGCCCAGCGCGGCCAGTTTCTCGGACTGGCGCAGCCGCTCGCGGGTCTCCATCTCGTCGCGGTGCAGCCTGGCGTTCTCGATGGCGATGGCCGACTGGCTGGCCAGCAGGGTCAGCAGCCGCAGGTCGTCGTCGTCAAAACAGCGCGGCTCGCCGGTATACACGTTGAGAACGCCGATGATCGTCGTCTTGGTCCGCAGCGGGATCGACACCAGCGTGCACAGCCCCTCCTGGCGTGCCACGTCAGAGACGCGATAGCGGGTTTCTTGGCGTACGTCTGGAATGTGCAGCGGCCGGCCGCTGCTAATGACCTGGCTGATCAGGCTCGAATCGACCTCCCGGTCGGGCAGGGCCAGATAGGCGTCGCTGGCCCCGTGGGTCGCGGCCGGGCGGAGCGTGCCGCGCTCGGCGTCAATCAGCAGCAGGGAGGCAACCCGCGCCTCCATCAGCCGGCAGGCCTGGGCCGTCACCCGGTTCAGCACCTCGTCGAGCTGGAGGGTCGAGGAGATCTCCGTCCCTATCGAAAACAGCGCCTCGAGACGTTCCTGTAAGGCGTTCATGCTTGGCCACGCGTATACCGAGAGGACGCGAGGGAAGGGCGCGGTCGGGACATGTCGCCCGAGCGCCCTTCCGGCTTGGACTCAGGCCCGAGGCGTGGCCGAGGACAGGCCGCCGCCCACCGACACGGTCTGAAAGTCGGCATAGGCGACGTTGCCGTGTTCGCCGACATCGAGCCCCTCAAACTCTTCTTCTTCGCTCACCCGCAGACCCATCGCGGCCTTGATGATACTGAACACGATGAAGGCGAAGGCGAAGGAGAAGATGCCGATGCTGATGATGCCGATCAGCTGGCTGACGAGCTGGGCGCCGCCGGCCAGGCCGCCAAAGATGCCAACGGCCAGGGTGCCCCATATGCCGGCCACCAGGTGGACCGATATGGCCCCGACCGGATCGTCGATCTTGACCTTGTCGAAGAACAGCACCGAAAAGACTACGATGGCGCCGGCGATCAGGCCGATGATGGTGGCCGACAGGGCCGCCATCTGATCGGCGCCGGCGGTAATGCCGACCAGCCCGGCCAGAATCCCGTTCAGGGCCATCGACAGGTCGGGTTTTTTCAGCACCGCCCACGATGTCGCCATGGCCCCAAGCGCTCCGCCTGCCGCCGCCAAACAGGTTGTCATCAGCGTCAACGAGACCAGATTCGGGTCGGCGTTGAGCACCGAGCCACCGTTGAAGCCGAACCAGCCCAGCCACAGCAGAAAGACGCCGATTGTGGCCAGCGGCATATTACTGGGCAGAATCGGCCGCACCCGACCGTCGGGGGTATACTTGCCCATGCGGGGACCGAGCAGGATGGCGCCGGCCAGCGCCCCCCAGCCGCCGACCGAGTGGACGATCGTCGAGCCGGCGAAGTCGTAAAACGGGGTGTCCAGCATGTCCAGCCAGCCGCCACCCCATTTCCAGCTGCCGGTAATCGGGTAGGAGATGGCCACATAGACTGCGGCAAAGACCATGAACGACGACAGTTTGATGCGTTCGGCCACGGCGCCCGAAACGATGGTGGCGGCGGTGGCGGCGAACATGGCCTGGAACAGGAAGTCGGTCCAGTAGGTGTAGCCGGCGTTATACACGTCGGTCTGGCCGGCAACCACATCGCTGACCTCGACTCCAAAGCCGGCAAAGGCCAGGAAGCCCGAGGAGCCGTCGGCAAAGCCCGGATACATGAGGTTGAAGCCGCACGAGGCGTAGGTCAGCAGGCCGATGCTGATGATAAAGGTGTTCTTGAACAGAATATTGACGGTATTTTTGGCCTGGGTGAGCCCCGATTCCAGGCTGGCAAAGCCCAGGTGCATGATGAACACCAGGGCTGCGGCAATCATCATCCACAGATTGTGCACCGTAAACACGGCATAGCCGGGTGAGGCGGCGAAGGCGTCGTAGTCGGCATAGTGGGCGGTGTCCTGGGCGTGGGCAAGAGACGAGACGAGGGACGTTTCAAGCATGCCGACGATGCCGGCACCGAGAACGCTGAGGAGAGCAATTCGTAACCAGCCTTTCATTGTCTGAACCTCCTGGTTATAATCGCCCGGTGTATCCTGTCCGGGCAGTCTTTGTGGGCTGTGTGTGACGGGTCAGGGGCGGGGCGTATGGCAGTACGCCCCGCCCGGTGGTGCATATCGCACCGCTACAGAGCACTCTCTCCACGCTCCCCGGTCCGAATCCGGACGGCCTCTTCCATGGGCAGGATGAAGATTTTGCCGTCGCCGATCCGGCCGGTGCGAGCCGCGTCGAGAATGGTGTCAGCAACCAGCCCGGCTTTGTCGTCATCGACCAGAATCTCCAGCTTGACCTTGGGCAGGAAGTCCACGA
>JAAXHF010000122.1 GCA_012271025.1 Deltaproteobacteria bacterium
ATGGCGTCGGTGAAGACGTGGTCGAGCATGGTCAGGTCCGTCTCATGGATGTGCCGGCGACAGTAACGCCCCGTCGCGGGGCGGTCCCGTGGTGGAGCGAACGACCAGCTCGGGTTGAAGAGTGTGGCGGATCGGCCCGCGGGAGCCGTCCGACAGGCGCTCGAGCAGCGTGGCCACCACCAGGCGCCCCATGGCCAGCGTCGGCTGGTTGACCGTGGTGAGCGACAGGTGGCGCAGCGCTGAGATGAAGGTGTTGTCGAAACCGACGAGCGACACGTCGCCCGGGACGGCCATGCCGGCGTCGGCGAGGCGGTTGAGCGCCCCGGCGGCCAGCAGGTCGTTGAAGGCGAATATGGCAGTGGGGGGATCGTCGTCAGACAGCAGCTCGTCGATGACTTCGAGGGCATCGGCCTCATCGTCGCCCGCGGGGCGGATGTCGACCAGATCTCCGAGACCGGCGGACCGCATGCCTGACTCGTAGCCCGACCGGCGCTCCGCGGCGGACACGTTGGCCCCGCCGTCCATATGGACGATGCGGCTATGGCCCAGCGCGGCCAGGTGCTCCACCGCCAACTCCGCCCCCCGCCGGTCGTCGGTGCCGACGGTGTCGACACCGGGGCGGACTGAGCCGCTGGCCACCATCACGCAGGGAGCGGCCATGCCGACCCGGGCCGTGTCGCTGTCGTCGAGGCGGGCGCCGACCAGGGCCATCCCCTCGACGCGCAACTGCAGGAAGGTCTCGACCGCTTCGGCCTCGCGCCGGGCATCCCGGTGGCCGTTGAGGATGAGCACTCTGAAGCCGTGCTCGGCGGCCTCTGCCTCTATCCCGTCGACGACCTCGCCGAAGAACGGGTTCCGGAGGTCGTCAACGAGCACGCCGATCGTGTGGGTGCGCTGCTGCGCGAGTATGCGAGCGATCAGGTTGGGCCGGTATCCCAGTTCGCGAGCGGCTTGAAGCACCGAGCGCCGCTTCTCGTCGGACACCTGCGGCGAGNNGTAAATCATTAGAGCGCTCTAATACAATGCGGCGTAGCGGATCCAGGGAGGACATCGAGGGGGATATGCCTGCACGACGGGGCGGGCCTGAACGCTTGCCAGGCTCGCCGGGTAGCGGCCCGTGACGACCGCGGCGCGAACCGCGCTGCTCGACCGCGTCGCCACGGCGCCCATCAGCTGGGGCGTGTGCGAGGTGCCGGGCTGGGGCTATCAGCTTCCCGTCGACCGCGTGCTGGCCGAGATGAGGTCGGCCGGCTTCACCCACACCGAGCTCGGTTCGTGGGGCTACTTGCCGACCGAGCCGACCGAGCTGCGTACGACGCTGGACGGTCACGGGCTGAGCCTCCTCGGCGGCTTCGTGCCTCTGGTCCTGCACGATCCGGGCCGCGCCGCGGCGACCAGGGACGCCGCCCGCCGGTGGGCCCGGCTGATCGCCGGTGGCGGTGGCCGATTCTTCGTCACCTGTGCGGTGAGCCACGAGGACCAGTGGCGTCACGAGCCCTTGAGCGACACGGAGTGGACGGTGCTGTGCTCTTCGCTGGCCGAGATTGACGGCATCGCCAACGAGCACGGGCTGCAGCAGGTGTACCACTCCCATTTCGGGTCTCTCGTGGAGACCGACGCCGAGCTGAGGAGGGTCCTGGAGGGCTCCGACGTCCCGCTCGTGCTTGACACCGCGCACATCACCATCGGCGGGACCGATGTCGAGGAACTGCTGGATCGCTACGAGCCGCGCGTCGGCCTGGTCCACCTCAAGGACCTTGAGCCCGCGCTGACGGTCCGTTTGAAGGCGGGAGAGCTGTCGCTCATGCAGGCCGTGCAGCGCGGCCTGTTCCCGCCACTGGGTCGAGGAGAGGTGGCGATCGCGAAGATCGTCAAGCGCCTCGAAGAATCGGGGCGGGACCTTTGGTACGTCCTGGAGCAGGACGCGGCCATCGCAGAGGGGGACCTCTCCGCCGTCGCCGGGCTCAGGCGGAATGCCGACATGAACCTGGAGTTCCTGCAGAGTCTGGTGCCCGCTTCGACGGGCAGCGGAGCAACCAACAACAACCACCGAATCCCGGAGGGATAAACAACCATGTCAAGATTATTGAAGTTGCTCGCCGTGGTGCTCGCCATCACACTCGTTGCCGCGTCCTGCGGCGACGACGGCGACGACGCCCCCGAGCCGGCGGCGCCTGCCGAAGAGGCTCCCGCCGAGACGGCCGCCCCGGCCGACGACGAGGCCCCGGCAACCACTGCGGCCCCGGCCGACGACGTCATCGAGACGCAGGGCTGTGACCACACCTTCCACGTGATCACCCACGGCGACTCCGGCGTGTTCTGGTCCGTCGTCGAGGTGGCCGTTGCCGACGCCGCCGCAGCCATCGGCTGTGACGTCGTCTACTTCGGTTCCAACAACGACGCTCTGGCCCAGGCCCAGGAGATCGAGGCCGCGGTCGCGTCGGGCTCCTCGGGCATCGCCATCTCGTTGGCCGACCCGGCCGGCGTGAGCGACGCCGCCGCCGGCGTCGTGGCCGCGGGCATCCCGCTGTACACGCTCAACTCGGGCGTGAACAACTACAAGGACCTCGGCGCGGTGACCCACGTCGGCCAGACCGAAACCGTTGCCGGTAACGGTGCCGGCGAGCGTTTCAACGACCTCGGCGCAACTCACGTGCTGTGCGGTCGCCAGGAGCAGTCCAACGTGGCTCTCGAGGAGCGTTGCAACGGCCTGGCTGAGACCTTCAACGGCCAAGTCACCTCGGAGTTCATCGGCCTTGACGCCAACCCTGATGAGCAGCAAAACACCATTGCTTCGCTGCTTCAGGCTGATGAGTCCATCGACGCTGTGCTCGGTGTCGGCCCGAACGTGCCGCTGCGTGCCATGGCCGCCGGCGAGCAGGCCGGTCGTGACCTGATCATCGGTGGATTCGACCTTTCGAGTGACCTGATCGAAGAGATCAACGCCGGCAACATTGCCTTCACCGTTGATCAGCAGCAGTACCTGCAGGGCTATTTGCCGGTGATTTTGATGCACCTGCAAGCCACGAACCTCAACACCGCTGGTGGTGGTCTGCCGATCCTCACCGGTCCAGGTTTCGTGGACACCGCCAACGCAGCCGCAGTGTCTGCGCTGGTTGCGGAGGGAACTCGCTAGGAGTTTGATTCTGGCGTTTTTGCCGATTTAGTTGTAGGGGTGGTCGGCTTCGGTCGGCCACCCCTTCGTTTTTTGATGACGATGATGACGGTGATGTACGGGAGGTGTTATGACTGATATGACGACTCAAGCAGTAGCAGAAGTAGCCGTCATTGCCGGAGCTGATGATGGCTTCGACGGCACGACCGCCGAAGCTGATGAGCGTTTAGCGCATCGAGGGCCTCTGCAAACACTGCTAACCCGCCCTGAAATTGGTGCCCTACTTGGTGCTACGGGTGTGTGGCTGCTGTTCTGGCTGGTGTCAAAGCCGTTCGGCACAGTCGGCGGCACCGCCAACTTCTTAGACGTTGCCTCCGTGCTTGGACTAATGGCAGTGCCGGTGGCATTGTTGATGATTGGCGGCGAGTTTGACCTGTCGTCAGGCTCGATGACTGGCACCACCGCCATTGCGGTCATCTTGCTAAGCAGCGACACAGGCGCACTCGGCGGCGCAGGACTGAGCCTGCATTTAGCGGTGCCGTTGTCGTTGGCACTTGCCTTGGCTATCGGTTGGTTCAACGGAACTGTCGTAGAAAAAACCTCGCTGCCGAGCTTCATCGTCACCTTAGGAACGTTTTTCATACTCATAGGTGCCAAGCTCGGCTTCGCCAAACTCTTCACCAACAAGGTCATCGCCGAAGGACTAGACGAAGCACAGGCATATGAGTTCTGGCACAACATTTTCGGCGCTCAATGGTCACGCAATACCCACATCTGGGACGGTCGTGACTGGGCATGGGCAGGTCTGTTGGTAGTCGGCGGAGTTGCGTTGCTGATTGGAATCCTGGAACTCAGCTACGCCCGACGCCAGACTCGAGGCACATTTGGATTCGAAACTGTCATAGCCATCCTTGGAACAATTGGCGGAGCAGCAGGGTTTTTCCTCTTGTTAACCGGCAGCGGCAGCCAATCTGATTGGATCGGCGGCATTTTGGTCGCCGCGGGCGTGCTTGTTGGCGTTGCCGGCTGGTGTAAAGCTCGTTACGAACCAGCTCCACGTGCCGTCGCGGTGTCGTCAACTGGCAACTTTCAACGTCTGGTCATCGTCGGCCTTGGCCTTATTGTTGCGGCGATTGTCTTGGCGATTGTCATGGACGCCGGCAACTCCGATCAGCTCGGTTTCCTGGGAGGCGGCCTCGGACGTGGCGTGCTCGCGCTAGGAATCGGTGCCACAGGCGTGGCCGCGGTGCTAGCCGTAGCAGGCAAGGTTTCAGGCAGCTACGCAGCCGGAGCAGCGTTGCTGACGATGGTGCCAACGATCAGCTACATGATGACCGTCCAAGCCGCACGAGCAACCCTGTTTGGTGGGCTTGCCCTAGCGGGCATCATCGTGTTGACCGCTGCCGCCAACCGCACCCACCTAGCGGTTGTGGTGTCGATGGGCACCGCGGTGCTGATAGCCGTTCTTGCCTTTTTCATCCAAAGCGAAGCAGGCTCACGCAAGATACGAGTCGAGCTGTTTTCGGTCTTGTTGATTCTGGCGCTAGTGATTGCCGCATTGTCGCTGGCTCGAGCCTTGAGCGCCAAACGTGTCACTGCCCCCAAACCGGCACAGCTTGAAATGTGGACTAAGGCCGCCACCGTTTTAGGCGGTGCTGCAGCCATCGTTTCTCTTGTTATCGAAATCATTGACGGCGATGGGCTGCTCTATGCCATTTGCACCGGCATTGCCAAAGGCGGCATAGTCGCTTTCGGCGTTTACGCAGTAGGCAGCGTCGTTCGTTTGTTGTTTACCCGTGACGACGGCATCGGTCGTTCAGTCGTCATCGTTGGCATGGTCTGTGTTTTCCTTGGTGTAGCTAGCCGGTTGCTGTTCATAACAACCGCTGAAGCTGCGGTCACTCGAGCCCAAACCCGCTTCGGTGTGGGTGTGCTGTTCTTTTTGCTGTTCGCCCT
>JAAXHF010000170.1 GCA_012271025.1 Deltaproteobacteria bacterium
CTCCCGCCATGGGTACTCGCCACAACCCAGCGGTGCGCTTCCAGAATGAAGCGCTCGGGGACCTGGAGCAGGTCCGCATAGGTCGCTCGCTTCCGCGCCGGGTTCATGGCGGGGAGCCTATCAGAAGCCTGGAACACGGGGAAGCAGTGCAACAGGGCGAAGGGTTCCCGGACGGCGGATGCCGCGTTACGGCACATTTCTGGAAGTCTGCCAGGCCTGACACACCGGCCGCGCTTGCACGACACGCGACAAACCGGGCATAATCCGTCGCCACACAGGAGGCAACACCGTGAGCGAGTCTACAATTCCTGAAGCCTGGGTGCAGATTCCGACCGAAGCCCGCTGAACGGGAACGTGAACATGGCGACCTACGCGATCGGCGATGTCCAGGGCTGCTTTGCCAGCCTGACAGCACTGCTGGAGGCGATTCGCTTTGATCGTCGGCGCGATACCCTGTGGTTTACCGGCGACCTGGTCAACCGGGGACCTGACTCACTCGGAGTCCTGCGCTTTGTCGCCGATCTCGACGAGCGGGCGGTCTGCGTACTGGGCAACCACGACCTCCACCTGTTGGCCGTTGCCCACGGCCAGCGCAAACTGCGCTCCAAGGATACGCTGCGTGACGTCCTCGAAGCGCCCGACCGCGACGCCCTGCTCGACTGGCTGCGACACCGCCCGCTGCTGTACCGTGACGATGATCGAGGCATCGGCCTGCTCCACGCCGGTCTGCCGCCGCAGTGGACCCTGGCCGAGGCTCAACGCCACGCCCGGGCGCTTGAAGCCGAGCTGCAAGGCCCCGCCTTTGTCGCCCTCCTGACCACCATCGCTCACAAAACCTGCCAGCGCTGGCTCCCATCCGGCCCGACACAGGCCCGGCGCCGCTATACCGCCGGCTGCCTGACCCTGCTGCGCTACTGTCGTGCCGACGGGACGCTGGGCCTGGAGCACAAAGGCCCGCCAGGTACCCAGCCGCAACTCTACCTGCCGTGGTTTGCCGTTCCGCACCGAGCCCACGCGGGGCACGAGCTCGTCTTTGGCCACTGGGCCAGTCTGGGCGGCTATAGCGCACCGGGCATTCACGGTCTGGACACGGCCTGTGTGTGGGGCGGTCGGCTGACCGCCCTATGCCTGGAGACCGGACGGCGCACCAGTGTTGCCTGCCAGGAGACGGCGCTGTCCGGGGTCGCCTGAGCCGCCGGACCAAGTTTGGAGAGATCGGAGAGATCATGGAAGGGCTACATGCTTCCTAAGCTGAGCACTGTCCTCACCCGCCAAAGCGTGCTCCAGCGGCTGCGGCTGGGGTCGGGGCTCGTCCTGTTCTGCTATGTCAGCCTGCACCTGCTCAACCACGCGCTGGGCCTGGTGTCCCTGGCGGCCATGGAGGCCGGCCGCGAGTGGTTTCTCTTCGTGTGGCGGAGTCCGGTCGGCTTCTTGCTCTTAAACGGCTCGCTGAGCGTGCATGTGGCGCTGGCCCTGGTCTCGGTCTACTACTACCGCCACTCGCGCCTGTCGCTCCGCGAGCGGATTCAGTTCGCCTCCGGCTTTCTGATCCCCCCGCTGTTGATCTTTCACATCGTCGGTACCCGGATGGCCCACGACTGGTTCCAGACGACCGATTCCTACACCTTCATCGTTTTGCGCTACTGGGTGCTGAGCCCGGGGCTGGGTATCACCCAGTCTGTACAACTCGTCCTGACCTGGCTACACGGCTGCATGGGTCTCCACTTCTGGCTGCGCCTCAAGCCCTGGTATCCGCGTCTGGCCGCCATCCTCTACAGCCTGGCCCTGTTACTGCCGGTGCTGGCCCTGCTCGGCTTCAGTCAGGCCGGGCGAGAAGTCGCCCGTTTGGCCCAGCAGCCGGGCTGGACCGAGGCGCTGTTTCAGACCGTCAATGCACCGAGCCCGGCCCAGGAGGCGATCCTGCAGCAAACCGGACTGTGGATGGTCGGCGGCTATGCGCTCAGTGTGCTCGGGGTGTGCCTCATCCGGGTCGTCCGGCGGCTCGCTCTCCGGTCTCGGCGGGCGGTTCAGATTACCTACCCCAACGGCCAGACCCTGACCGCCCCCCAGGGCGCCAGCGTTCTGCAAATCAGCCGTCGGGCCGGCATCCAGCACGCCTCGGTGTGTGGCGGACGCGGCCGGTGTTCGACCTGCCGGATACGGATTGTGCGCGGCCTTGAGCTGCTGCCGGCCAGCAGCGAAGCCGAGCAGCGGGTGCTGAGACGGGTCGGCGCCCCGCCAAACGTGCGTCTGGCCTGCCAGCTGCGGCCGACCCACGACCTGTCCGTGGTTCCGCTGCTGCCGGCCAGAGCCCAGGCCAGCGACGGCTTTGCCCAGGCCGGCTATCTGGCCGGCCAGGAACGAGAGGTCGCCGTGTTGTTTGCCGACCTGCGCGGCTTCACCCGCATCTCCGAGCACAAGCTGCCCTACGATGTGGTGTTTCTGCTCAATCGGTATTTCGAGGTCGTCGGCGATGCCATTGAACGGGCGGGCGGCATTGCCAACCAGTTTACCGGTGACGGGGTGATGGCTCTGTTCGGCGTGCAGGGCAACCCGCAGACGGCCAGCCGTCAGGCTCTGGTCGCGGCCGGGGCGATGGTCCACGGGCTGGCCGGGCTCAGCCAGAGCCTGAGCGAGGAACTCGACGCGCCGCTGCGGCTGGGGATCGGGATTCATACCGGGCCGGCCGTGGTCGGCCGCATGGGCCGGGGGGTGGCCTCCTACCTGACTGCGGTCGGCGATACCGTGCATGTTGCCAGCCGTCTCCAGGACCTGACCAAGGAGTATCAGTGCCAGCTGGTCATCTCCGAACAGCTGGCCGCCCGTGCCGGTCTCGAGGTCAGCCCCTTTCCCCGCCACGAACTGCGGGTTCGCAACCGTGGCGAGCCGATTGTGATTCGGGTTATTGAAGACGTGCAGGCGGTGGAGGCGCAGCCCCTGGCCGACACAAGCGTCCAGACCCCAACGGGAAGGAGTCCCCAGGTATGAAATTCGGTCTGTTCTACCAACTGCCGTGCGCGCCCGAGCAAGACCCGACGACCCGCTATCAGCAAACCCTGGAGCAGATTCAGTACGCCGACCAGCTCGGCTTTGACACAGCCTGGCTGGCCGAGTTGCACTTCAACCCCAACTTCTCAATCATGCCCGCACCGCTGGTCTTTGCCGCAGTCATTGCCCAGCACACGAGCCGCATTCGTCTCGGCACGGCGGTCGCCCTGCTACCGCTCCAGCATCCGCTGCGGACCGTTGAGGAGGCGGCCGTGGTCGATGTGCTGAGTCACGGCCGCCTGGAACTCGGGGTGGGTCGGGGAGAGATTGCGATTCATTTTCAGGGCTTTGACGTGCCGCGCGAACAGGGCCGGGAGCGCTTTGTCGAGGCCCTGTCGCTGATCCGCCACGCCTGGACGCACGAGACCTGCCACTTTGACGGCAAATATTTTCACGTGCCGGATACCCGCGTTGTGCCCAGGCCCGTCCAGCAGCCCCACCCACCGCTGCGGATCGCGGCCAACAGTCCCGAGACGGCCGTGTTTGCCGGTCAACAGGGCTATCCGGTGTTTGTCGCCTCGCCGATCAACCGGAACAACAAGTTACCCGAGCATATCGGGCGCTACCAGACCGCCTTTGCCGAGGCGGGCCACGATCCGGGCAAACAGGACGTGGCGATTGCCTTCCCGGTGTTTGTGGCCGACAGTCTGGAGCAGGTCCGACGCCACGTCGAACCGAGCTTTCTCAACTACTTTCGAGCCATCGGTATCCAGGCTCGGCTCGGGGCGCGCGACGACTCGGCCCAGTACGACTATCTGCGGGCCATCGTCAAACGGGTCGAAGCCATGACCTGGGAACGGATTGAGGCCAGCATGGGGCTGTACGGCCCGCCGGCGCGGTGCATCGACAAGATTCGGGACATTGCCGCCAGCTGTCGCATGGACCAGCTCATCTGCTGGTTTAACCCGGGCGGCCTGGTGCCCCACCACGAGGTCTTGACCAGCATGCGACGTTTTGCCGAGGAGGTCATGCCCGCAGTCCGCCACCTGTAGCCTGTCCGGCAGCCGAAACCTGCATCTGCAAGGAGGAAAGACGCGTATGTTACACCTGCATTTTCTGATCACACGCAAAGACGGTCTGAGCCGTCAGGCATTCTCGGACCACTGGCGGAACGTCCACGCTCCCCTGGCCAGCACCATCCCCGGCATTCGCCGCTATGTCCAGAACCACACCCCGCCGATTGTCAGCAAAAACCCGCCCTACGACGGCGTTGTTGAAATCTGGCTGGACGACGCCGCAGCGGCCAAGGCGGCCTTTGACAGCTCGGAGTATCGCAATGGCGCGTATGTTGACGAACCCAACTTCGTCAACCTCAAGCAGGTCACCCGTCTCCGCACCCACGACCACGTCATGCTGGCCGGAGAACCGATTGGCAAGGACGACGCCCTCATCAAACGCGTCTCCTTCATCAAGCGCAAACCCGGCATGAGCCCCGAAGAATTCTCGCGCTACTGGCGCGAGGTGCACGGTCCGCTGGCCCTGGACCTGCCCGGCATGCGGCGTTACGTACAGTGTCACGTCGTCCCGTCGGCGTATGACAAGGACGATCCAGCCTACGACGGGGTGGCCCAGATCTGGTTTGAGACCATGGCCGACCTTCAGCACGCCTTGAACTCCTCGGCCTACACACAGGGCGCCCAGGCCGACGGACCCAAGTTTGTTGATCCAGACCATCTGGTGCATCTGCTGACCGAAGAGAACCGGGTGGTCTGGCCCAGTACGGGGAAATGATGAATGCTGAATGATGAATGATGAACGGCTAACAGACAGCGATTCTCTTACGCTTCGTCCGGGCTCCCCTTAAAAATGGCGAAAAAGCGCGCCTGGGTGTGGCGCTGTTCGGCGGTCTCGGTCGGCCTGAGGAGCGTCAGACCCACCGCCACCGCAGCGTTGACCGCAAAGCCGCACAGCCCCGGATCGCACACCCAGATATGGCCGACGCCGCCGAGCATCAGCCCGGCCACGGTCAGGACGCCGGCCAGCAGCCCGGCCAGGGCCGCACGGCTGGAGAAGCGCGGCCAGTACAGGCCCAGGATCAGCGGCAGGTAGAGCTGCATCAGGAACTCGAACTTGATGATGGTCAGCTGCCACAGGGTGGTCAGCGGTTGCAGAGACAGAGCGGTGACGCTGACCAGGATCAGGACGGTACACACCCGGCCGATGGCAGCGATCTCGTTCTCGCTGGCTTGGGGCCGCAGGTAGTGACGGTAGATGTCGTGGGTCAGCATGGACGACAGGCTCAGCAGCACACCGGCGGCGGTAGACATGACGGCAGCGGCCGCGCCCAGAAAGACGAAGATCGTCAGCCAGTAGGCGTGGCCGGCGTGCCGGCCCATGAGCTGGGCCAGGACTTGGTCGGCCTCAATCGTGCCGAGCGGGTCGAGCTGCACGATCCCGACCATGCCGATCAGCACCACGCACAACAGAATCAGAAAATAGTTGGGCAGCATCAGCACCAGCCCCCGCCGCAGGGCCCGCTCGCTCCTGGCCGCATACACACTCTGGACAATCTGGGGATACATGGCTCCGCCCAGACCGAAGGCCAGGATGGCCAGGAAATACGAGCGGGTCAGTTCGGTCAGCGAAGACGGTACGGCCACCTTTTCCGGCGCGACGGCCAGCGCCCGGTCCACCACCGCAGCCAGCCCGCCCTGGTGTGACACCACGAAGACCGCCGCGGCCACGATGGCGCCCAACAACAGCGAGCCCTGCAAGACCTCGGCCCACACCACACCCCGCCAGCCGCTCAGCAGGACGTAGGCCAGCATGACCGTCCCGATATACACCACGCCGGTGCTGAAGGAGTACTGACCGCCGCTGAAACCGACAAAGGCGTGGCCCATGGCTGCGGTCTGAATCAGCAGGTAGGGAATGACCGCCAGGATGAAAAACACCGACACGCATAGACGCAGGGTATGGCTCTGGAAGCGGTCGGCGTAATAATCGGCCGGCGTCAGATAGTCGTACTTTTTGGATAAGACGTACAGGCGGTGGGCATAGGTCAGAAAAGCCAGGCTGATGGCCAGGGTAAACGGAATCAGCGACACGGCCAGCAGCCCGATTCGGTACGACCGCCCGGGCAGGCCAAAAAACGTGTTGCCGCTGAACTTGGTGGCCAGCATGGCAAAAAACAGCACCACCGCTCCGGTGGTCTTGCCGCCCAGGAAGTAGTCTTTGGCCACCCACGTCCCGCCGGACCGGAAGGCGAAATAGCCGATCAGAATATGGCTCAGCAGATACAGGCTGAGAAGAATCAGCGCCTCAAAACCCAGCCCCTGGCCGTTGCTCATGCGTCGTCCTCGTCCTCAAGGACGGCATCGGCCAGGCGCCAGTGACGCAGGATCACGTAGCCGGTGAAAGCCACCAGCAGCCCGGAAGCGGCCAGACACACGAGGAACCACAGGGGCAGGCCGAAGACCAGCGGTTCGTAGGTCCCGGCAAAAAAATATGGCACGGAGAAAAAGAGCAGGACGCCAACGATGATCCAAATCCAGGCTTGCAGCGGCTCTCTCATCACCTGGTGATAGAGACGAGCGGCTGGGGGGAGACCTGAACGTCTTCAGGAATGGGCTCTCCGTCCTCGACCAGCTCTTTGATGACCATGTGCACAACCTCGTCGATATGCTTGAGCGCTTCTTTCTGTGTCGCGCCCCATGTCGCCGCGCCATACTGTTCCAGAGCCGGGCAGGAAGCGAACCAGGCATCTCCGTCCGGTTCGATCACGACCTTGAATACGTAGGTTTTCATACGCTCCTCGCCGCCTATCCTTAATCCAGCCCGGTGTAATCAAACGCCAGCGGCTCGATATCACCCGCCTGGATGGCCCGGATACGCTCGGCCGACAGCGGATAGCTGAACTGTTCGTTGCGCATATGCAGCCGCTGGAGCAGGATCGTGCGGATCATGTCGGCGATCTCCTGCCACTCGACCGCAGACAGCTGCTGCCCGGCCAGACCGACATAGCCGGCCCGCATGTGTCCGATCTCGTCGGTGTAGACCTGTTCGCAGGCACGCACGATGCGGTCGTTGAGCTGGCCCGAACCGGCCAGCCGCATACCGGCCGAGTACATGCTACAGTAGCCGCCCTCGGTGAAACGCACGGCAAAATAGCCCAGGCGACCCCGCCGCTCGCGGTACTCGTAGCGCAGGCGGGCCAACTCATCGTCAGACCGCCAGCCGCGCAGCATGGGCGGGTTGAGCTTCTCACCGCTCAGCCAGTCGTAGATATCGGCAAACAGGCAGTAATGGGCAAATTCGGTCCGCAGATCGTCGATCACATCAAGAACAGTGTGGCGATCAACTTCCCGATCAATCTTGTCAAACACCTCGCTCAAATAGGCGACCGGCCCTTGAAACAGCCCTTTTTTCTTATCCCCGACCCCGGAGCCCCAGATCTCCTTGAAACACTGGCGGCGCAGCCACACCAGATCGGTCTCGGTCGTCCGGGTCGGGCTCTGAAAGTAGGTCCACACCACCTCGGCCTCGCCCGCCCAGTAGGGCGCGGCCAGGTCAACCAGACGTTTGAGCTGGGGATTGATCTGCCGTTCAGCGTTCATCATTCAGCGTTCATCATTTTCTTCGGCGGTTCAGCGTCCAGCATTCCGATCTATCTCATCCCCCAACTCACAGATCCCCTGATAGAACAGCTTGCAGCCGGTCAGCGCCAGCTCCATCCCGTCGAGCACCTCCTCACGCTCGGAATCGGTGGCCACATGGCGGATAATCGGTTCCCAGACCTTCCGTCCGGCATGGTCGTCGTCGGCCTTGGTATGGTAGGTGAAGAAGAAGACCTGCTCATCGTTCAGATCGTAGGTCTGTTGCCAGGCTGCGGCCCGAAAATTATGTGGCCCCGGCATGGCGGTCAGCAGAAACTCATCGACCGAGGTAGCCAGCCAGCCGGCCACCCAGTGTCGGGTGCGGGCGATATGTTCCCACACATTCAGGGCCACGTTGACCAGCGGAACGGGACGGGTGGTATCCATCTGCTCGTTGCTGAGACCGACATTACGGCCCATCTGCCACAGCAGCGTGGTGTGGGGCTGGGCGATTTCGTCGTCATACACCAGTTCCTCGCGCATCTGGCCGATGGTTTTGCGGACAACGGCCAGGTCCGGGCAGCGACTGATCCAGGACGGCCGAATGACCGCGCTGAACAGTCGGTTGCGCAGGATGTGCTGGAGAATGAAGGCCTGCCCACGCCCCGGCGTCAGGGGCTCGACCAGCCACGGCACCTGCGGGGCGATGTCCAGGGCGCGCTCACAGATTTCGTCAACAATGTTCTTCATATTCGCCTCCGGAAACCGGCCGGGAACCATTTTTCCCGGCCGAGGGATCGTCTCTCAGGGCTGGCCGAGGACCGCAACGCACGATACCGCGCCCGGCCCGCCGACATTGTGGACCAGACCCAGCCGAGGGTCGGCCACCTGACGCAGGCCGGCTTGGCCGCGCAGCTGGGTCACAATCTCATACACCATGCGCACCCCGCTGGCCCCGATGGGGTGACCGAAGGACTTGAGGCCGCCGCTGGGGTTGACCGGCATGTCGCCGTCCAGGGCGGTCCGGCCCTCTTCAATCAGACCCGCGCCCTGGCCTTTGGGAACAAAGCCCAGGTCTTCATAGTTGGTGATTTCGGTCCAGGTAAAACAGTCGTGGACCTCGGCCACGTCAATCTCCGCGAGCGGGTCGGTAATGCCGGCCATGGCGTAGGCCTGGGCCGAGGCGTGCCGGGTGGCCTGAAAGCCGAGGTAATCGTAGGTCGGGTCCATGAAGGGCCGGCCGCTGGTGACTGACAGACCAACGCCTTTGACCAGCATGTAGTCGTCCCGGTATTCCTTGGCCAGATCCGAGCGGCACACCACCACCGCAGCCGCCCCGTCGGTTGTCGGACAGCAGTCGTACAGCCCAAATGGATAGGCGACGATGGGCGCGGTCAAGACTTCTTCGGCGGAGACCTTCTTTTGCAGGTGCGCCTTGGGGTTCAGAGAGCCATTGTAGTGGTTTTTGACCGACACCTTGGCCAGGCTCTCGCGGCTCAGCCCATAGGTGTGCATATACCGGGTGGCGGCCAGGGCAAACAGACCGGGCGCGGTCGAGCCATCGTTATGGTAAGGGTGTACGCCCTCGCGAGCCAGGCCGCGGCCCGGACGGTCTTTATACTTCTCCACTCCCAGCACCAGAGCCATGTCGTACAGCCCGGCCGCAACCGCCATGACCGCATGGCGGAAGGCGTCGGTTCCGGTCGCGCAAAAGTTTTCGACCCGCGAGATCGGCTTGTTGTACAAGCGGAGTGCATCGCCCAGGGAGACCGCCGCCTTGCCGTGGCCCTGGGCCGGCGAGTATGTGCCGAGCCAGGCCGCGTCAATCTCTTCGGGACCGATCTTGGCGTCGTTGAAGGCGGCAAACGCGGCCTCAACCGCCATGTCTTCGTAGCCCTGATCGACATTATCCCCAAACTTGATGCAGCCGGCTCCAATAACGGCAACCTGATCCTTAATGGACTGGGCCATGGCTTGTCCCTCCTCCGTCCTGCTGGCTTTATACGCCCTTGTTCGGGACGGGATCAAGGCCGACCCAGGCTTGGACAGCCGCCGGCTTGATGCTTGTGAGGATGGTCTCAACAGCGGACGCCGACCGGCGCTTCATCGACCGGCCAGCCCTCGGGCAAGAAACGTTGCGGCCAGTTGATTCAGGCTGACTCCCTCGCTGGCCGCTCGCTTGGCGAGCCGCATGTGCAGGGTCTTGGGAATGCGCTGTACGAATTGTCCGCTGTAGGTTTTTGGTGCGGGCAGTTCACCCTTGTCTTCCTGTTCGGCCATCGACCACGCCTCGAAAGCGTCGCGGGCTTCTGCAAGGGCGGCGTCTATGGTCTCACCATCCGCCATGCAGCCGGGCAAGTCGGGCATAGTGACCAGATAGCCGCCGCCTTCATCTTCGGGGATAGGATCGATGTTGACCGCATAGTCCTCGAATTTCATTGTCCTGCCTCAATCGGTTCTATTAAGTGGGCGATGATACCGCATCCAGTATCATCGTCAACGAGACGGAGCTTATGCTTCGATCCAGGCAACTGCGGCTTGATTCTTCGTCGGGCCGAGGAAATAATGCCGTCGGCATGATCGCGATCATCGACTACGGTATGGGCAATCTGCGCAGCGTCCAAAAAGGCTGCGAGAAGATGGGCTATGCGGCCGAAATCACCCGTGAGGCGGAGCACATTGAGGCTGCCGCCGGAGTGATCCTGCCGGGGGTCGGCGCGTTTGGCGCGTGCATGAACGGGCTGGCCGAGTGCGGGCTCATCGACACCGTCCATCGGGTGGCCGACAGCGGCACACCGCTACTCGGGATCTGCGTTGGCATGCAGATCCTGTTTTCGGAAAGCGTCGAGTTTGGCCGGGTGCGGGGTCTGGACATCCTCAAAGGCACGGTCGAACGCTTTGATCCAGCCCTGCTGATCGGCGGGGACGCTCCCCGCAAGATTCCTCACATGGGCTGGAACCAGCTCCACATCGAGCGGGCGGTCCCGCATCTGGCCGACGTGCCTGAGGGTGCAGCGGTGTATTTTGTCCACTCCTACTATCCGCTGCCGGCCGATCCGGGCATTGTCGCAACCACGACCGAGTACGGCATCCCGTTTGCGTCCAGCGTGTGGTCGGGCAATATCTTTGCGACCCAGTTTCACCCCGAAAAGAGCCAGGCCATCGGCCTGCAAATCCTGGCCAACTTCGGCAAGGTTGTCGCGGATCACTCTCGAGTCTCTTACTCCCATGGACATCATCCCAGCCATTGATCTCAAGGCCGGCCAGTGCGTCCGCCTGTACCAGGGCGATATGGCTCAGGTCACGGTGTATGCCGACGAGCCGGTCGGCGTGGCGCGGCGCTGGCAGGCTGCCGGCGCCCAGCGGCTGCATGTGGTCGATCTCGACGGCGCCGTGTCGGGTACAGGGGTGAATACGGATGTCATCGCCCGCATCTGCCGCGCGCTGGACATTCCGGTCCAGCTCGGCGGCGGGCTGCGCAACCTGGCGGCGATTGAGCGGGTGTTCTCGCTCGGCGTGCAGCGGGCCATTCTGGGCACGGTGGCGTATCGGCAGCCGGAGGTCGTGGCCGAGGCGTGCGAGCGCTTTCCGGGCCGGATTACGGTCGGCATTGATGCACGGGACGGCAAGGTCGCCGTGCAGGGCTGGACCCAAGCCACCGAGCTGGCGGCCACCGCGCTTGCCGAGCAGTGCCAAACCATGGGCGCCGGCGAGATTGTCTATACCGATATTGCCCGGGACGGCACTGGGCAGGGGGTGAATATCGAAGCCACCCGGACCCTGGCCCGGACGCTTGAGATTCCGGTCATTGCCTCCGGCGGCGTGGCCAGCCTGCGGGATGTCGAGCTGCTGCTGGCGGGTGAAGCCGACGGTATCCGCGGCCTGATTGTCGGCCGCGCGCTGTACACCGGCGCGGTGGACCTTGCCGAGGCAATCCGGCTCGGACAGCAGTCGGCAGGAAGTCAAAAGTCAAATGGCAAAGGTCAAAAGTGAGGCACCGGCTCTTTTGCAGGGTGGGGGCAGAAGAGCCGGGTGGTGAAAGCGACCTAGAGCCTATTCTGGAACCGGGCGCGCCCGCTGGTTGTACAGCATCTTGCGCAGGCGGTCCTTCTCTTCCTGGGACAGCTTGGAGAAGTCCATCGACAGCTCGCTGCCGACGGCCATGCCTTTTTTCACCCCATCGCGTTCCGAGAGTTCCTCAAACCAGCGCTTGAAGTATTTGAACTCGTTGATGTCCTGGCCCTGGGCTTCCCAGTTGACCGTCCATGGGTAAGAGATCATATCGGCGATCGTATACTCATCACCGGCCAGGTAGCGCTGCCGATGCAGCTGATTGTTCAACACACCAAACAGCCGGTTGACCTCATCGGTGAAGCGTCGGACCGCATAGGTCTGGTCGCCCTGCTCGTCGCCCAGGCGCCGGAAGTGCCCGCACTCGCCGCTCTTGGGGCCCTGATTGGCCATCTGCCACATCAGCCACTGGTTGACATCGTAGCGGCCCCGCACGTCCTGGGGATAGAACTTGCCGGCCTTCTCGGCGATGTACATCATCATCGCCCCGGATTCAAAAATGCTGACCGGCTCGCCCCCGCCGATGGGGTCATGGTCGACCAGGGCCGGCATCCGGTTATTGGGACAGATCCTCAGGAATTCGTCGGTGAACTGATCGCCACGGCCGATGTTGCACGGAATCATGTTGTAGGCCATGCCGCACTCTTCGAGCAGAATGGTCACCTTTTTGCCGTTCGGCGTGGGCCAATAGTGTAAATCAATCATGCGCTGCGCCTCCTTTTCTGACCGTCTTGCCCAAGCGGGCTATCCGCCACCCTACACCGACTCGACCGACCGGAACAAGCAGGCGCCTCAGCCATCGGCGCCAGAGGCAAAGGTGTCGGCCCGGGCGGCTTCGCAGGCCCGTTTGTAACCGGGTGGCAGCGGGTCGTGCAATAAATCGCCCTCGTGCAGGAATTCGTAGATCTCACCGTAGTGATGGATCTCGGTCGGCGAGGTGCGGCGCAGGATGTGCCACGGTCGCAGGTCGTCCGGACGGGCGATGCCCATCGCACCCATGATCTCGCTCACGCTCTCGATGGTCTCGGCGTGAAAGCCCCTGACCCGCGCGCTTTTGTCGGCCGGCACCAGACCGGCCACCAGCTGCGGGTCCTGGGTGGTGACGCCGACCGGACAGCGGTTTGAGTTACAGCGCAGGGCCTGAATGCAGCCTAGGGCCATCATCATGCCGCGCGCCGAGGCGCACAGGTCGGCGCCCAGCGCCAGCCGTTTGACCATGTCGAAACCGGAGGTGATTTTCCCGCTGGCGCACACCCGGACGGTGTCCCGCAGCCCATAGCCGACCAGGGCGTTGTGGACAAAGATCAGGCCCTCGACCAGCGGCACGCCAATATGGTCGGAGAACTCGGGCGGGGCCGCCCCGGTTCCGCCCTCGCCTCCGTCAACCGTAATGAAGTCGGGGCTGATCCCGGTTTGGACCATGGCCTTGCAGATGGCCAGAAACTCGCGCCGCTTGCCGACACACAGCTTGAAGCCGACGGGTTTGCCACCGCTCAGCTGGCGCAGCCGGGCGATGAACTCAAGCAGCCCGGTCGGGCTCGAAAACGCCGAGTGGCCGGGCGGGGACACCACATCCTGGCCCAGCGGCACACCCCGGATGGCGGCAATCTCCCGGGTCAGCTTGGCCGCCGGCAGGATGCCGCCGTGACCCGGCTTGGCGCCCTGGGACAGCTTGAGTTCAATCATCCTGACCTGCGGCCGAGCGGCGTTGTCGGTAAAGCGCTCGTCCGAAAACGCGCCGTCCGGCGTCCGGCAGCCAAAATAGCCGGTGCCAATCTGCCAGATCAGGTCGCCCCCGCCCTCAAGGTGGTAGGGGCTCAATCCGCCCTCGCCCGTGTTGTGGGCGAAGTTGCCCAGCTTTGCCCCCTGATTCAGAGCCAGGACGGCGTTTTTGCTGAGCGAGCCATAGCTCATGGCCGAGATATTCAGAATGCTGGACGAGTAGGGCTGGGCACAGTCCGGCCCGCCAATGGCAACCCGCAGGTCGCTGGCTTCAAACTGGAGCGGGGCCAGGGAGTGATTGACCCACTCATAGCCCACCCCGTACACATCTTCCTTGGTGCCGAACGGCACGGTGTCCCGGACCTGTTTGGCGCGCTGGTAGACCAGGCTGCGCTGGTCGCGGCCAAACGGCACGCCTTCGGTCTCGTCCTCAATAAAGTACTGGTAGATCTCGGGCCGGATCAGTTCCAGCAGGTAGCGTCCGTGGCCGATCAGGGGAAAGTTGCGCAGCACCGCGTGCGAGGTCTGGGCGTAGTCGTACAGCCCCAGTCCGACCAGCGGACCGAGCACCAGCCAGGACCACAGCAGCGGCGGGGCAAACAGCGCGGTCGGAATAGACACGACCACCAGCCCGACCACGGCCAGAATAAAGACTCTCCGCATGGCAGGTCTCCCTTTCCTCTCACAGCCCGGACGGCTTACCCCCTGCCCGCTCGGCACGACGACGCGGCACGAAACGCGGCACCCGCCGACAGTATTCAGCATAGGCCGGCCCGAAACGCCGGTGCAACTCCCGCTCCTCAAACACGACGATCAGGTACAGCAGCGGCAGGCTGAGCGTCGTCCAGACGTAGACAACCGGATAATTGGCCACCAGGGCGAAGCCGAGCAGCGACAGGGATACCTCCATATAGCGCGGGTGTCGGATGCGGGCATAAATCCCCTCCTGTAACAGGCGGGCTGGATGGCGCTGAGGGCTGATTTCGGGCAGTCCGATCAGAATGCGCAGGGTCAGGTGTTTGCGGTGCTGGTGAGCGAGCGCGCCAGCCCCGCCCAGACACACCCCGGCCAGCCCCAGACACACGCCGTCCGTCCCGTACTCGGTGGCCAGCAGCGCGCTGCGGACCGCAAACAGGCCCCCGCCCAGCAGGCTCAGCCCGGTCCCCACCAGACCGTAGGTCCAGCCCGGCCCGCGCTTGCGCCAAAACCCGGCAAAGGGGTGGATACACAGCCAGAACAACAGCCCCGGCGGCAGGCCAACCAGCAGCCCGCAGGCAATCCAGTAGCGCAGCTCATCCATGCTCGACTCCCGACTTTCGCACCCTACGCTCCCCGGCCAATATCAAACACCGGGGGCTGACACGATCCCCATTTGGCACACATGGTGCGTCAACAGGCGGCTCGGCGCTCCGCCGGTCCGTCACCCCCTTGTTTCTGTGTGGCCGAGAGATTAAGAAAACCTTAGGAGACAGCGTGTATTGGGAACGACGCAAGGTCGGGATCGGAGGATACGATGTTGATGACAATTTCGCTGTGCAGTGGCAAAGGCGGTGTGGGCAAAACCTTGTTGGCGACCGGCCTGGCCCGGATTATTCAGCGCGAAGAAAACTGCAAGGTCTTGCTGGCCGATTTAGACCTGTCAGTCAGCGGGCTGACCCTCTTGGCGTTTCGCAATAAAATCGAGCTTGATCAAGTGCCCTTCTCACTCTTTGACTACCTGACCGGCGATGACAACACCCAGACCGCGCTGTTCGAGACCCTGCAAGCCGCGCTGATGCCCAAGAGCGAGAGCCAAGAGCACTCCACGGCCGCGCTGTACCAACGCCTGGATCATCTTTTCGTGCTGCCCGCTTCTGTGGAAAGCGAGCGCCCGGACTGGAAGCAGTCGGCGCGGATCGAGCTCGACCTGGCGCTCGAAAAGGTCGCCCATCTGCGGCGGTTTGCCGATAAATCGCTGGACGCCGACTATCTGATCTTTGATACTCAGGCCGGCCTGGGCAGCCTCAGTCTGGCCGCCGCAACGCTCAGCGATATGAATATCATCCTCATGGAAGAAGACGATATCAGCTGGTCCACCTCGCTGCGCATGTTTACCGAAGTGACCGAGTTGAACAAACGCCTCCAACATCGCTCGCGCAGCTATTTCCTGGCCAACAAGGTTCATGCCGGGATGATGGACATGGCCGTCAAGCTGAAAGCCTTTTCCTTTCTGCCGCCGCTTCCGTTCGACAGCTGGGCGCAGCGTCTGATGGCGGATTCCAGCTCGGCCGTTCTTGAGAAAGACTTTGAAAACAGCGACTTCTTCCGTCACTTACACACCCGGGTGTGGCAGGAAATCGCCCAGATTTTCGGACTCAACCCCAGCCCGGTCAAAAACAGCTCGTTTGCCTGGTGGCGGCTGTACAAAGGCAGAGACGAATCAGCCCCCAAGACTGGCACAGCGACCGCGCCGCGTCGTCTCACGCCGCTCGTTCAACTCGACGGTCCAGCCCAGGACCGGCCCGACCCGGCCCGGCCCACGCCCCAGGTCCAGCCGGCCAAGACCGTCGCGCCGTCCCACTAGCCACAGGCACCCCCCGGCGAAACAGGACGAAGGCGGCCGGGCGCGGCTAGAGCACTTCACCATTATGTATAGCCGTGTAGGTCAGGTTACGCTCCGCTCATCCGACCTGCTACTGCCTATCGGGAAACGCGCTGGAAGCTATCTCATAAATGCCTGACAGGCGCTCCAAAGGCCGTCGATCCTGGGCCAAAGCGACGACCTTCCTGTTTATGAGGTGAGTTCTGACAACTCTTCCTCCTTCCGCCTCTCGTTAGCGGGGTGCGGATTCTAGCGCCTCTGCGGTGCAACTGCCAACGAGGAGAGAGCGGCGCCCCTCCGAGACAACCGCAACCCTTGACATCGACGCGAAGCCGAGTATAGACGGCGGAGAGGGGAGAGCAGCATGACGCTGCGGCAACGGGCGGGCTGAGCTGCTCTGCGTCTGCTGGTCAAAGATGGGTAGGAGTCGTATCAAGCCGTGTGCAAAAGGGGGGCCATGCGATGGGTATGCAAACAAACGGGACGAACGGGAAGAGCTGGGCGCAGACGTATCCCGAGTTGGGCACCGGGCCTGTGCCAATCGAGCCGTGTATTTCACCCGAGTATCATGCGCTGGAACGCGAGCGGATTTTTAAGCAGGTGTGGCTGAATGTCGGCCGGGTGGAGGAAATCCCCAAGGCCGGGGACTATCTGGTCAAAAATATTGCTGCGGGCGAAGCCTCGGTGCTGATCGTGCGAGGCCGAGACGGCACAATCCGCGCGTTTCACAATATGTGCTCGCATCGGGGCAATAAGGTCGTGTGGGATGGCGACGGCACCTGTCGGGGCGTGTTTGCCTGTAAGTTCCATGGCTGGAGCTACAATACTGAGGGCCGGCTGATCTTCGTGCCAGATGAAGATCAGTTCTTTGATTTGGATAAAACCGCCCACGGCCTGACTCCGGTTGCCGCAGACACCTGGGAAGGGTTCATTTTCATTAACCTCGCCCCCCAGCCCAGGGAGACGCTGACAGAATACCTGGGCGAACTCGGGGAACAGCTGCACGGCTTTCCGTTTGACCGATACACCACACGCTATACCTATCAGACCGAAGCCAAGGTGAGCTGGAAAGTGGCCGCAGACGCGTTCCAGGAAGGCTATCATGTGGCGTTCATCCACGCCCGCTCCCTGCCCAGCTATGGTCCCAAGGAAAATCCGCTGGTGCACCTGCCGTGGGTGCAGCTGTATCGTAATCACCGCAGGTTTTCCGTGGACGGCAATCCCACGCCGAAGCCGACCCCTATCCAGACCTTGGTGCATAAACTGGGCCGTTCGTTTGATACCATGCTTTCGGCCTCGACTGACGACCTGCCCCCGTATCTGAACCCGGGTAAAGTTCCAAATTGGAGTTTTGACATCAACGTCATTTTCCCCAATTTCTTTGTGGATGTGCTCGACGGCATGTATTTTACCTATAACTTCTGGCCCCTGGCTGTGGACCGCACCTTGTGGGAGTTTCGCCAGTACTTCCCACCGGCTACCAGCGTGGAACAACGCTTCGCGCAGGAATACAGCAAGTGCCTGTTTCGGGATGCGTTGCTGGAAGACCTGAGCACCCTGGAAGAAACACAGCAAGCGCTGGCCACCCGCGCCAAAACACACTTTTTGTTGCAAGACAATGAAGTGTGTATCCGCCACGGGCATAAGGTCGTCGAAGATCACGTCGGCTTTTACTCGGGGGGTGGAGCATGAGTGTGTTGCCCGAAGAGTTCGCAGACCTGGAGCCCTTAGCCGAGCGCTGGACCCTGGCTACAGAGACCGAACGCAATCGCCGTCGCCTGGCCAGTCCCATGTCGGAGATACAGGCGTTGTACGACACCCTACTCCCGCGCATGGAAGCCGTGCTGAGCTACCTGGGCCAGTTTCCGCCGGACAAGCTGCCCGAAGATGCCGAGCGCTTGTTTCACCTGGCGTTATCGCTCGCCGAGGTGGCGACCGCCGTGGAGAATTATAAGCAGCCGAGTGTGGTGGATGGCTACGACAGCACGCGGCTGGAGTTTTGCCACGACCGAGCGGACTGAGCTGGGGCTGACACCAGGTGCCAGCCGGGGAGTGCTGTCAGCGCATTGCGCGCCACCATCATAAAGGGCGACAGGAGCAGTTTCCCCCCGACGCCATGCCTTAAGAAGCAAGACACTTATTTTTTCTGACACTATCCGTGGCTGAGACCGCACCGGCCGTGGGCAGCAGGTCACCCTTGAACGTGCGCCACGTTTTGCTCTGGGCGCGTTGGATAGAGGTATAGAGGGAGGCGAAATGGACAAAATCCCGGTGAGAGACCGAGAACTCGTCGCCGCTCTTCTCCGAGACAAGCTCGCACGGCCGCTGAGCGCTGACGCGCTCCAAGAAATCGCTGGGCTGTATGCACAATTATCCGAGGGGCTGGCTGCGCTGGACGCGCTGGACCTGAGCCAGATTGATCCGGCGGTGCGCTTGGTCATGCCGGAGGCTGAAGGCGATGAGGACTGAAGAGTTCGCCTTTACGAGTATGACCGAGCTGGCGCCTCTCATTCACAGGAAAGAGGTCTCACCTGTAGAGGTGACACAAGTGTATCTCGACCGGATCGAACGCTTGAACGATCACTATCTCGCCTACCTGACTGTCCTCAGAGATGAAGCGCTGACTACGGCGCGCGCCGCTGAACAAGAAATTGTCGGCGGGCAGTACCGTGGTCCGCTGCACGGTATTCCTATCGCCCTCAAGGATCTCTTCGCGGTGAAAGGCGTACGTTTGACGTGTGGCTCGAAGATTCTCGCTAATCATAGAGCGGAGAGCGATGCGACCGTCGTGACCCGACTCAATGAAGCCGGGACAATCCTGCTGGGCAAACTCAACATGCACGAGTTCGCCTGGGGCGGGACGTCGCGTAATCCGCACTATGGAACCCCAAGAAACCCGTGGGACCTGACTCGCCTTCCGGGTGGATCAAGCGGCGGCTGTGCTGTCGCCACGGCCGCAGGACTGGCGATGGGAACGCTGGGGACTGATACGGGCGGCTCTGTTCGGATTCCGGCTTCGCTCAGCGGTATTGTTGGCCTCAAGCCCACCTACGGCCGCGTCAGTCGCTTTGGCGTCTATCCCCTGAGCCATTCGTGCGATCATGTTGGGCCCATGGTCCGCACGGTTGCCGATGCCGCCGTGCTGTTGCAAGCCATAGCCGGTCCCGACCCCAAAGATCCAACGACAAGCCGTGCGACGGTGCCGGATTATACATCGGCCCTCAGAGAGGATATCCGGGGGCTGCGTCTCGGAGTGCCCCGAGAGTATTTTTTTGAAGATGTCGAATCCGCAGTGCGGGATGGAATCACTGCCGCCGTACAGCACCTGTCTTCCCTCGGCGCTGTGGTCGAAGAGGTGTCAATCCCGAGCCTGCCGCACGTCATCGCCAGCTCCACCGCCATTATTGGGGCGGAAGCCTACGAAGTGCATGCCCAGACCTTGAAAACCTACAGCCACCACTACGGCGCCGATGTTCGGTCGCGGCTCATGCTTGGCGCCTGTATCCAGGCCTCGCAGTATCTCAAGGCCCAACGCTTTCGGACGCTGCTACGCCAGGAGATGCTCGACCTTCTTGGTCGGGTCGATGCGCTGATTACTCCAACGACCTTGATGGCGGCGAGCAGGATCGACGCCATCACAGTCGAGATTGGTGGCAAGGAATTTGGGGTTGCTGCCCATATCGCTCGGGCGACGCGGCCTTTTAATATGACAGGTCTGCCCGCCATCTCGGTGCCATGTGGCTTTACGCCCGCCGGGTTGCCCATCGGGTTGCAGATTATCGGCCGGCCGTTTGAGGAGACGCTGCTATTGCGTGTAGCGTATACGTATGAGCGCAGCACGCCGTGGCATGAACGACACCCGGCCAGCCAAGAGGGGTTCGGTTAGGCGTCGGGTCAGGGGAAGAGT
The DNA here is from genome assembly GCA_012271025.1 of Deltaproteobacteria bacterium. Next base: position 19,865 of record JAAXHF010000170.1, read on the forward strand.
GGTGGGAGTACATCCAGACCTCCAGCTGGTCATGTCCCTGTCGCTCGCAGAGCCTGACCAAAAGAAAGGAGAGACACCATGCGCTTTGGCTTTATGGATCATTTGCCGTGTGCGGAGTGGCAGTCGGAGGTCCAGCGCTACCACGACATCCTGGCCCAGATCGAGCTGGGGGATACGCTGGGCTTTGATACCGCGTGGCTGGCCGAAATCCACTTTTACCCGAATGTTTCCCGCCTCGCCTCTCCGCTGACCGTTCTGGCGGCGGCCGCCCAGCGCACCCAGCGTATTCGGCTGGGCACGGCCGTCACCCTCTTGCCCCTGCACAACCCACTGAAAGTCGCCGAGGAGGCCGCCACGGTGGATATTCTCACCGGCGGTCGCCTGGAGCTGGGAGTGGGCAGAGGCGCGGCGCCGAGTTTCTTCGCCGCGTATAATGTCCCCGTGGAAGAGAGCCGGGAACGGTTTGAGGAGGCGCTCGATGTCATCCGCCGGGCCTGGACGAACGAGCGGCTGTCGTACCAGGGAAAGTACTCGCGCGTACAAGACCTGCCGGTTGTCCCTCGGCCGATCCAGAAACCCCACCCCCCGATTCGCATCGCCGCCAACAGCCCCGAGACCTATACCAT
>JAAXHF010000150.1 GCA_012271025.1 Deltaproteobacteria bacterium
TCTCGCCCTTGCTACTCAGCGCCCATGCCGCTGGCACCTGGACCTCTGGGGCCTCACTAGCCCCAAGGCGGATAATTGCCTCGTCGTAGACCGCTATCGCTGTCTGGAAATCGCCTAGTTTCCTATACGCCATCGCTTTTATGAGAAATGCCCGAGCAATCGATAACTCTGGTCCGTGAGACAATTCTGTACTCCAAGCAGTGAACGCCTGGTCTGCGATCTCAATAACCTTCTCGAACGCCTCCTCGTTGAACGCCGTTAGGAGTACTTGCAAGAGCCGTTCGACCGACCGGTTGTCTGTCACAGTCAGCGAACCGGAGAGTGTAGGTTCCTCCGGTGTCATGGAGAGTTCAGCCTTGCCGGGTTGTCGCCCCTCCATCGCTGGTCGTCCCATGCCAGAGAAAATGCGGTCGAGTTCCGGCAGTTCGGCAACTGCTCGCTCAATGCCTTCGCGAATCGCTGGCGACTGCACTGCCTCCGCAATGAACTCGCCGGACATTTCAGCCAGTTCGTCTTCGCTGTAGAACGCGACCATGAAGCGGATCAGATTTTGGACAACAGCCGCCTCGTCACGCTCGCGCCGGAGCTTGTAGTAGATGCTGTAGAGCCGTTCCGCAGCGACGTATTGGCGTTTCTTACCGCTTCCCTTCCAGATAACCGCACCTCGGTCGGTAAGTCGGCCGAGCATAGTCGATACGGTACGAACGCCCAGGCGCGCCCGCGCCGTAATCTCGCTGGTGGTTGACGGCTGCCAGAGATCGACCACGGCGATATACACGCGCCGTTCGGTCTTTGGCAAGACTTCCATATTACTCCGAAAATACTCGGTGTGTTCGTCAATTAGCTCTACCAGCTCTTCCATCAAACGGAGGAGAGACCGGTGCTGGCCAAATCTGGCAATAATGACCAGGAGGCGGGGGCTCCCACCGGTCAGAATCTCAAGCGGTCTCATCTCACGTTTGCTCACTGCGTCGCCACTGATTCCTTGCCACAGCTCTCGGCACTCTTCTGTAGACAACGGTTTCAGATCAACAGTACGAAACAGCTCAAAGAACGGCTGCTGCGCATCGTCCAGTTCCTTGAAACGACTCGTGGCAGTCGCAAGCAGCATAATCTGGGGGTCCGACTGCAAAACCTCGCGCAGCTTCCAGCCAAAATCATCGTCCACGGTTTCGCAGAGCGCCTGCAAGTTCTCGACCATCAGCACGAGCTGTTTGCCCAGCCGGTCCGCAGCCCGCAGAACGGCGGCAAGCGCGCGCTCCCCGAGTGTTTCCTCGCTCCAGCGACCGATCAGGTCAGCGTGCGTCTCTCGCACCTCCCGCGCAAGCTCGGGATCGTGTACAGCACTTTCTCTGGCAAGGTGGAATAGCGTTTCAAGCCAGAAGTCGGCCAGATTGAAGACCTCCTGGCTCTCCTCCATGAACCGGACCGGCAACAGGTGCTCGGAGAGGGCAGCATCGGTGTGCAGCTCCGCGGCGACACGGGCCAGCAGCATCGTCTTGCCGCGACCGCGCGGAGCAACCACCAGCACGTGCTGGCAGGATGACGCCTCAATGTTCCCGCGCAGCACCTCAAGCACGCTGGCGAGTTCATGTTTTCTGACCACGAACTGCTCTCTCACCTCGTCGTCAGATTGGAGCAGCCCTGGATTCAACTTGCGGACCGGTGGTTTGCGTAAAGCGTCCATTGCACGTCTCCTCACGACTTGTCGTCAGACTGGCGGCTTTTGAGAGGGGTGTGATGGTCGCGGAAGCGTGCCGCCCACCAGTCCTTCAGTAAATACGAGGGAAATCGATAGCCACCATCAGGACCGACTTCCAGGTATCCGTCGTGCACCAGGACATCGAGCGTGTCCGTAATACGTTCGGCGGCATCGTTGACCACTGCCGAGTACAGCCGTTCCAAGCAGCGCCGGGCGTCCGGCGTGAACGCCTCCTGGGTGGCTGCCTCGGCCAGGATCTGCATCGCAATGGGATAACTCTCCTCTTCCAAGCCCTCTTGGAGACGTGTCTCGTAGTGCATGAGGTCGTTCTGGCCTGATGGTCCAAGGAGTTCCGTGCGATAGACCTCCTCGACATCCTCCACTGTCACTTGCTCCCGGCCCTGCATGATGGCGTGGTCTCGCAACCGGACGAAGAAGGACTGCACTTGGTGGGGAATCCCGACACCAAGCGCATCGTACACCGCGTTTGCCACCCCTTCCTCGACCCGTAATTGGTAGCTCGCCGCGAGCTGATCAAAACACGCAATGCTCGTGTCACGGTCCCATGGCCCTAGACGGAAGGGAGAGAGATGGTTGATGCGGTCAGGGATGCCGAGCCGCTTGACGAGAGGTTCAAGACCGATGCTGCCGGATACGATGAGGACCAAAGAGCCGTTCCCGAGACTTTGCACCACTCCGCGCAACCAGCTCAGGAACTCGTCAACCCGTCGGGCGCCGTCGTCGCCGCCAAGCATTCGTTTCAGGAAGATCGGCAACTCATCGATGGCGAGGAGCACCGGCTTATCCTGCGTGGCACAGTCACGAAAGAGTTGTTCCCCGTAACGCCGCCAGCTTCCGGCGTCCAGCTCGGCGCGGATCTTCACGCGGAAATCATACGCGCCGACCTCCTCGACGCTGTCCCTGAACCGGCGCCCCATCGCGGCGGCTAAACGTGAGGCAATCGGGCGAACGGGATGCACGGCCTGTGCGATGTCCGCAATGACGTCCTCTTCACGAGGTGCGCCCTCAATATCGGTGGAGAGGAAAATCCACCCCCGGGCCTCAAGCCGGCGTCCCAGCTCTTGGACAACGCTGGTCTTTCCCATGCGGCGTTGTCCAGTCAGCAACACATGGTTACGGTCTTGGACCCGCGTTTCCAATATTTGCAACTCGCGCTCACGATCAAAGAAGTCGTCGCCGCTGACCCAGCGACCAGTCGCTGATTTCATAAATACCTCATCGTTCAACGGTTTTGTTGTATATTATGTTTCAACGAAATCGTTGTCAACTATTTTGTTGAAAATTATCAAGCCATGACGAACAAGCAAAGGTGTCCATGCAAAAATCGACGTTTGCGATAGTGCTTACTGGCGCGGCCTGCGCCAGAAAAGGAAGAGAACCTGCAGGAGCGGCTGCCCTGTGGGTATGACGCTCCTGGCCAAAGATTGACGACGCTCGGGTCTGAACAATAGGGGCGACGCATACGTCGCCCCTACAGACGCATCAACTCATTCCTGTATGGCGTCCCAGCGTCGGCTTGCATAGGATCAGGACACTGGATTCCCTTTATCCAATGTCACGCGCTGTAATGAGCGGCGCGCCGTTTTCTCGAAGGCCGCCTTTAGCGACGCATTCGGATTCTTGATGGCGGGTTGTCGAAAATTCCCAGCACGCGCTAGGACTCCGGCAGGGCGAACACCACCAGCGCGCTGCCCTGATTGACCTTGTCCGGCTTGCCCAGCAGGGTCGTAGCCAACCCCCCACCGCCGCTCGGCACGGCCACGTACTGCCGGCCGTCAAGCTTGTAGGTCACCGGCTGTCCGCGCACCCCCGAGCCGGTCTGGAAGCGCCACAACAGCGCGCCCGTGTCGGCGTCAAAGGCCAGGGCATAGCCGGCCTGATTGCCGGTGAACACCAGGCCGCCGGCCGTGGCCAGGGTGCCGCCGACCAGGGGATAGTCGTCCTTGTACTGCCATGTGATTGCGCCGGTCGAGGGATTGATCGCCGACAGGTGGCCGTAGGACGAACCGTCGTCGCCCTGGGTGGCGCCCGGGCCGCCGCCCCAGTAGGGAATGCCCTGCACGAAGATTGCGGCCGCTTTGCGCATCTCCATGCAGCTCTCGATGACCGGCACATACAGCAGACCCGTCAGCGGGCTGTAGGCGGCAGTCACCGAGCCGTTCTGGCCACCGGCCGCGCCCGGACAGATCATCTCCTGCGGCTCCGGGGTTGGGACATAACGGGGATCGACAATCGGGCGGCCCGCCTCGTCCAGCCCCTTGGCCCAGTTCAGCTGCTCGACATACTTGGTGGCGTGCAGATAGTCCCCGGTCGCCCGGTCGAGCACGTACAAATAGCCGTTGCGGTTGGGCTGCACGATCGCCTTGACCGTCTTGCCGCTGCGCTCGACATCGACCAGCAGCAGGCCGGTATTGCCGTCGTAGTCCCAGATATCGTGGGGGGTGAACTGGAAGTGCCATTGGATCTGGCCGGTTTCAGGACTCAGGGCCAGCACCGAGCTGGAATACAGGTTATCGCCCTCGCGCACGTCGCCGTTCCAGTCGGGGCCGGGGTTGCCGGCCGCCCAGTACAGCAGATCCTGGTCCGGGTCGTAGGAGCCGGTGACCCAGGTCGCCCCGCCGCCGCTCTTCCACGAGTCGCCGGCCCAGGTGTCATTGCCCGGCTCTCCCTCACCCGGAATCGTATAGCGTCGCCAGCGCCGCTCGCCGGTCTTGGCGTCATAGGCGTCCAGAAACCCCCGCACGCCGTAGTCGCCGCCAGCGATGCCGACCACCACCAGATCCTTGACCACCAGCGGCGCGCCCGTCCCGCTAAAGCCCCGGTGATATTTTTCGATCTCGACATTCCACACCACCTCGCCCGTCCTGCGGTCCAGGGCGACCAGGCGGGCATCCAGGGTGCCCATGTACAGGGTATTGTCGGCAATGGCCACGCCACGGTTGCCCGGCCCGCAGCAGATACGGGCGTCACTCGGCATGTCGTGATCGTATTTCCACACCACCTCGCCCGTCTTGGCGTCAAGCGCGTACACGTGGTTGTAGGCGGCCGAGACATACATCATCCCGTCGGCCACAATCGGCGCGGCCTGAAACTGGTAGGGAATCCCGGTCTGGAAGACCCAGGCCGGACTGAGCTTTGTGACGTTGCTGCGGTCGATATCGGTCAGCGGGCTGAAACGGGTGTTGTCGTAGTTGCCACCATACATCAGCCAGTCGCGCGACTCGGCCGTGCCGCTCAGTAGCCGCTGCGGGGTGACTGGCTTGAGCGCGGAATCGGCCTCGCTCCGGGCTTCGTCGGCGGCCTGCATGGCCAGCAGCACCACGCACACGGCGAACAGGACTCGGGACACGGATTGCATTGTTCCTCCTCATTCGGGCAGGGCAAACACGGCCAGGGCGCTGCCCTTGTTGATGGCGGCATTCTCGCCGACAAAGGTAACGACCAGTCCGCCGGCTCCGCTGGGCACGGCCACGTACTGGCGGCCGCCGACCTTGTAGGTAATCGGCTGACCACGCACGGTCGAGCCGGTCTGGAATTTCCACAACACCTCGCCGCTGCGATCATCAAAGGCCATGGCGTAGCCGTGCTGGTTGCCGGTGAAGACCAGACCGCCGGCCGTAGCCAGAGTGCCGCCCATCAGGGGATAGTCGTCAACGTAGCGCCACTTGGTTTCCCCACTGGTGGGATCAATCGCCGCCAGGTGGCCGTAGGACGAACCGTCGTCGCCCTGGGTCTTGCCCGGTCCGCCGCCCCAGTACGGAATGCCGCGAATAAACGTCGCCTTGGCCTTCAGCATCTCCATGCAGCTCTCGATGACCGGCACAAACAAGAGCTTGGCCAGCGGGCTGTAGGCGGCGGTATACGAACCGTTCTGGCCACCCGGCGCGCCCGGGCAAATGAGCGTGCCGCCGTCTTGGGTGGGCACGAATTCAGGGTTGACAATCGGTCGGCCCGTTTCGTCCAGCCCCTTGGCCCAGTTCAGGCGCTCGACATACTGGGAGCCGTGCAGATACTCGCCGGTGGCGCGGTCCAGGACGTACAGGTAGCCGTTCCGGTTGGGCTGGGCCAGGGCTTTGACCGTCTTGCCGCTGCGCTGCACATCGACCAGCAGCAGGCCGGTATTGCCGTCGTAATCCCAGATGTCGTGGGGGGTAAACTGGAAGTGCCATTTGATCTGGCCGGTTGCCGGGTCCAGCGCCAGGACCGAGCTGGTGTACAGGTTGTCGCCCTCACGCCCGTCGCCGTTCCAGTCGGGCGCCGGATTGCCGACGCCCCAGTACACCAGGTCCTGCTCGGCATCGTAGGCTCCGGTCACCCAGGTCGGCCCGCCGCCGTGCTTCCACGAGTCGCCAGCCCAGGTCTCGGCCCCAGGCTCGCCCTCGGCCGGGACGGTATACGTCCGCCACTGGCGCTGCCCGGTTTTCACGTCATAAGCGTCCACATAGCCGCGTATGCCGTACTCCCCGCCGGCAACGCCGACCACGACCGTATCTCTGACCACTAGCGGTGCGGCGGTGACGCTGAAGCCGGCGGTGTGTTCATCAACCGCCACGTTCCAGATGACTTCGCCGGTCCGACGGTGCAGGGCGACCAGACGGGCGTCGAGGGTGCCCATGAACACCGTGTCTCCGGCAATCGCCACCCCGCGGTTACCGGGCCCGCAGCAGATGCGCAGATCCCTGGGCAGGGGATGATCGTACTTCCACACCGGATCGCCGGTTGCAGCGTCCAGGGCGTACAGGTGGTTATAGGCGGCGGTCACGTACAGGATACCGTCGGCAACAATGGGCGAGGCCTGGAACTGGTACGGCACCCCGGTCTGAAACACCCAGGCGAGGCTGAGCGAGCCGACATTGTCCCGGTTGATATCGCCCAGCGGACTGAAGCGCGAGTTATCGTAGCTGCCGCCATACATCAGCCAGTCGGCCGGCTCGGCCGTACCGGTCAGCAAACGCTCGTGGCTGACCGGCTCGAGCGGCGCACCGTTTTCCCGGTCTGACGTTTCTTCTGCGCGGAGCGGACTGACCAGCCCCAGCACAACGATGAGTCCCACGGTCCCACGCCACCAACAGGCTTGCAACATATCTCCTCCCCTTCGGTCTGCGGCAGAGCTGACGGGCAACCTACTGGCTTTTCCTCACACGATCAAGGGAAACGGCCCGGCGCTGGACCTCGGCCGTCATTCCTGGCATGACTGGCCGTCAGTAGCTACACAGGAGGGAAGCATGCTCCAGATCTTTTCCATGCCGTGCGGATTTTTAGAGTTTGACAGCAAGCTGTTTTTTCCGAACCTGGACAAGGGCGAACAGTTCACCATCCCCGTCCCGTCCTACCTCATCACCCATCCCCAGGGCAACGTGGTGTTTGACACCGGCATCCACTGCCAGGCGATTCATGACCCGCTCGGTCGGCTGGGCTCGATTGCCAAAGTCTTTGTGCCCCGCACCCAGCCGGGTCAGGAAATCGTCGCCCAGCTGGCCAAGTTCAAGCTGACGCCCAAAGACATCCGCTACGTCATCAACTCCCATTTTCACTTCGATCACGCCGGCGGCAATGAGTTCTTCCCCGATTCGACCATCCTGGTCCAAAAAGAAGAGCTGGGCGCCACCCGAGACCCGGAACTGCTCAAAAAAGTCCTGTTCGATCCCAAGGACTACGACCACGAGCTGGACTATCGTGAGATTGAGGGCGAGCTGGATATCTTTGGCGACGGCAGCCTGGTGCTGTTTCCCACCCACGGTCACACGCCGGGTCACCAGTCGCTCCGCGTGCGGATCAGCAAGGGCAGCGACATCGTGCTGACCGCCGACGCCTGCTACACCCAAAAGAACATGGACGAGAATCTACTGCCGTCGATTGCCTTTGACGAGACCGAGATGTACAAATCGCTGGCCACGCTGCGAGACCTGCGGGATAAGAGCGGTGCCACGATCATCTACGGCCACGACCCCAGGCAGTGGCGGGAGATTCCGCACGCCCCGGAACCCCTGGCCTGAGACCGGGCTGAGGGTCGGCTTGGAAGCCGGCCCTCACCGGGAATCCTGCGTCTTCTCACTCCCAGCCTTTCCACACCTGCGGACAATAGCCGACCGTCGCCTGTCTGCCGTTGCGCACGACCGGGGTGTTGAACAGCTGGGGCTCTTCGAGCAGCACAGCCTCAATCCGTCCGGGGTCAAGCACGGCGTGGGCCAGCCCGCGCTCAACAAAGCGCCGGCTGGAACGGTTGAGGAGTTGGTCGAGCGGCACGCTGGCCGCAACCGAGCGCAGCTCGCCCTTTGACAGCCCTTTGTCGGCCAGATCGACAAACTGAAAACGAATACGGCGCTCCTTGAAAAAACGCTGGGCTTTGCGCGTATCGGCACATTTTTTGAGACCAAAAATCTGGATATTCATGGTGCAGCGTCCTTGTCCGGCGGTGCTGGGCCGGCAGTTTAGCAGAAATGCCGGGCCGACCGTAGCCGTCTGTTTGCTGCCGGCTGCGGCTTGACTTTTTGATCGGAATAGGTAGTGTACTGCTCAACTCGATTCTCGCCTGTGGACAAGTCTGTCTTCATGGGCTAAGGTTTGCGCACCCATCAGCCTGAGAAGGAGGTTTCTGCCGTGGAATGGACGATGCCTGATTTTGAAGAAATTCGGATGGACGCCGAAGTCAGCATGTACATTTTGATCTCGGAGTAGCTCCGAGCAGTCCGCCTTGCTGAAAACGGGCTTCCCCGGCGACGGAGAAGCTCGTTTTTGCATCTATCCAAAGGAAGAGCGTGTGCGGGTTCACGTCCTAGGCTCTGGAGCTGGAGGCGGCTTCCCTCAATGGAATTGTAACTGTCCGAACTGTCATGACTTTCGGGCCGGTACGGTCAAGGCCCAGGCCAGAACCCAGGCTTCGATAGCCGTCAGCGCCGACGGCCAGAACTGGGTTCTCATCAATGCCGGACCCGACATCCGCCAGCAGATTCAAGCCTTTTCCGCCCTCGAACCCGCCCACAGCCCACGCCACACGCCTATCTCCGCCGTCCTGTTGACCAACGCCGAAATCGACCATGTCGCCGGCCTGTTGTCGCTCAGGGAGTCACAGCCGCTGCGCCTGCACGCCAGCCGACAGGTCCAGGCCTGGCTGCTGGAAACAAATGCCATGTTTCGGACGGTGTGTGCCCCGCCCCGCTGTACCTGGCACGGCCTGGAGTATGGCGCGACCTACGATCTGATCGGGGTCGATGGCCAGCCGAGCGGGCTGAGCTATGAAGCCTTTATTGTTCCCGGCCGGGCACCGGCCTATCTGCTGGGCCAAGTGTCGGACTGGAGCGAGGCATCGGTCGGCTACAGAATCAGCGATAGCCGCAGCGGCCGCTCGCTGGTCTATGTGCCGGGCATCAAGGCCCTGGACGACAGCGTGATGGCCTATCTCCGGAACTGCGACGCCTTCTTTCTGGACGGCACGTGCTGGACCGATGACGAGATGATCAGCGTCGGCCTGGCCCAGAAGACCTCCCTGTCAATGGGCCACATCCCGATGACGGGACCGGACGGCAGCCTCGAAGGGCTGGCCACCCTGGACAGGGTGCGGAAGATCTACACCCATCTGAACAATACCAACCCCGTACTCATCGAGGATTCGGCCCAGCGCCGGACGGTTGAAGCGGCCGGCTGGGAGGTAGCCTTCGATGGCATGGACTTTGAGGTGTAAGCCGTGAGCGCAACACACATGTGGAG
>JAAXHF010000410.1 GCA_012271025.1 Deltaproteobacteria bacterium
AGAGCAAGGCGTTTACCGCAGCCACGTTCAAGCGCAGCTCAAAAGAGGTCGGCGAACTGGCCCAGGCCAGACCCCAGCTGATCGACAATGTGATCAACATTGTCGGCCGGCCCCTGCTGCTGGCCGGCGGCGGCCTGCCGCTCATCGTCGGCGGCGAGCTGATCGGCGGCGTTGGCGCCAGCGGTGGGACGGAAGACGAAGACGTCGAGTGCGCCCAGGCCGGCCTAAGCGCGATCGGAGCGGAGTAGCCAGGCTTGCCGCCCCTCAATATCCTGCTGCTCGGCACGTTCGGTGAGGGGGCCGCTGAGCGCGTCAAGGCCGTCGTTCCTGCGGCCCGGGTCGTTGACGCGCGCGGCAGCTTCGAGGTCGAGTACGCCGAGACCTGGCCGGCGGAGAGCGTCCAGCGCTATGTCTCGCAGCGCGCCATCGCCGACAACCCCTCGACCCGGGCCGAACGCGACGCGCTGCTGGCTGCGGCCGACATCATCTGCCTGCGCTTCCCCTTCCCGCTCGACCTGCGCTCCCGCGCCCCCCGCCTCAAGTGGCTGCACCAGACACCGGCCGGAGCCTCCAACCTGCGCCGGGGAGACCTCTGGGGCAGCGACGTGCTGGTCACCACCTCACGCGGCCTGAACAACTGCCTGCCGATTGCCGAGTATACGCTGGCCACGATTTTTAGCTTTGCCAAAGCCCTGCCCCACGCTTTTCATGACCGGGCGCGGCGCCGCTTTGATCGGCGCCAGTACCGCTCGGTCCTGATTCAGGACAAAACCCTGGGCATCATCGGCCTGGGCGGTATCGGCAGCGAGGTCGCGCGACTGGCCAAGGCCGTCGGCATGCGTGTGCTGGCCACCCGCCGGTCGGCGACCACCGCCCAGCCCAAGGTGCAGGGGGTGGACGAGTTGCTGCCGCCTGTGGACCTGCCGCGCCTGCTCGAACACAGCGACTTTGTCGTGCTGAGCACCCAGTGGACGCCCCAGACCGAGAAGATCATTGGCGCGGCCGAGCTGCGACTGATGAAGCCGAGCGCCTGTCTGGTCAATATCGCCCGAGGAGAGCTGATCGATCAGCCGGCCCTGGTCCGGGCCCTGGAGGACGGGGAGATCGCGGCGGCTGCGCTTGATGTGTATGTGGACGAGTTCAGCGGTCCGCCGCCCGAAGAACTGTGGCGGCTGCCCAACGTCCTCATTACGCCCCACACCTCGGTCAGCACCGATGTCCAATACGCGCGGGGGATCGAGCTGTTCTGTGACAATCTGCGGCGCTACGTGCAGGGCCAGCCCCTGCTCAATGTCCTCGACTGGAAGCGCGGCTACTAGGACTCCTTGGGGCCAATGTCCCGGTCCCACAGAAACTTGGCAACCGGCAGGACGGCGACACCCAGGGCAATCTGCAAGATGCCGTGCGACCCCTCCTGGCCCATGGTCTGGTAGCCGTTCATGATCCAGTAACATCCAACAAAAACCAGCGCCAGCGCCGTGGCTTTCATGGGCGTCTCCTTGTGTCTCGTCCGACTGCTGCACGTCCTATGGCACGAGGCCACGGGTCAGGTCAAGCGGGAGGGGCGGGTTTGAAACCCACCCCTCGGAGGATACCAGCCCCCCCGGCGCATCCGTCCTGGCGCAAATAACGATGCTGTGTCGCCCTTCGACTTCAGGCGCGCTGCGCCTTACGCTCAGGACCAGCGGTCTTCCGTTCGTGCTGAGCGGAGCGGAGCGAAGTCGAAGCAGGGCTGCCGGATCGCGTTCGGCAGGACTACAGCCTAACGTGAAACGCTCTATCCCCTCTGAAACAGGACGATTTCATTGCCGCGTCAGGCTACGATGGATGATCGCAATCCAGCGCTCGGCGCTGACCATACCCGCCTGCCAGTCTTTCCACTCGTCCGGGAAACCGGCCTGGCTGATCTGCTCCAGGCTCTGCTCAGCCGCAATCCGCTGGCGGACGATGTCGGTCGTCTCGACCAGCATGCGGTGATAGGCGCGCAGCTCGTCCTTGCTCGACAGGGGTCCGTGGCCGGGGATGACGTGCGCGTCATCGGCCAGCTGATCGAGCACGGTCGCAATATTGGCGGTGAACTGCTCGACATCGCCCCCGCTGTCGAGATCGACAAACGGAAAGCCGCCGGCGAAAAAATGGTCGCCCATATGGACGACGTTTGAGCCGGTGAAGAACACCACGCTATCCCCGTCGGTATGGCCGCGCGGGAAATGCACGATCCGGATCTCCTCGCCGTTAAAATGAATCGACACCGATTCGTCAAAGGTGACGACCGGCCAGGCGGCCGGGGGAGCGGCCGGAATCGCGCGACCGCCTATGTTCTGCTCGGTCATGAGCCGCTTGCGCACGTTGGTATGGGCGATGATCGGCGCCTGCTGGCCAAACGTCGCATTGCCGCCGGTATGATCGCCGTGCCAGTGGGTGTTCAGAATGAATCTGAGCGGTCCGTCGGCCAGCCCGGTCAGGGCGGCCCGGATCTTGTCGGCCAGGGGCGCAAACTGATCGTCAACAATCAGCAGCCCGTCGGCTCCGACCGACACGCCAATGTTGCCGGCCGCAGGGTTGGCCCTCAGCATGTGGACCGTCCCGCTGACCGGGGTGGCGCTGACCTCCACCCCGCTGAAATCCTGCTGGGCGAGGCCGAGGCTGGCGCTCAAGACCAAGACGCCGAGCCAGACACCGTAGTACATCACCTGTTTCATAACCTGCCTCCCTCCCGCCTAGGGGCTTCATCGGTTGACCAACTCCCAGGCCAGTTTTTTGGCGGTCTCCAGATCCGGCACAAAATGCTCCTGAGGCAGGTGTTCACGGATACCGAACACCTCCAGGGCTTCCGCAGCCGGGCCGGACAGGCCGGTCACAACGCAGCCCCGGGTTTCCGTCTGGGCGGCCGTGGCCAGATCCTCGACGACAAGGGCTGCGCTATCGTCCAGGGAGGTCGTTTCCGAAAAATCGAAGATGACCGCCTCGTGCTCCCGAATGTCCGCCGCGATCAACTGGGCCATTTCCCGCGAGGAGGCCACGGAAAAGCGCCCGCGCAGGGCGACGAGGCCGACGCGGGCCTCGTACGACTCCGACGCCTCAGGAGACAGCAGTGTATCCATCAGCGGGACCGACACCACGTCCCGCAACTCCTCGGGTTCCGACCGCCGGGCCGAGACAAAGCCGGCCGCAATCAGCCCGACACCAACCGCCATCACCAGGTCAACAAACACGGTCAACACCAGCGTCAGCAGCATGATGACGACATTTTCAACCGCCGCCCGATGCATCTGCCTCAGAAACCGCCAGTCGATGATGTCCCAGCCAACCTTCAGCAGGATGCTGGCCAGGCAGGCCTGCGGGATCCGCTCGACCAGTGGACCAAGACCCAGACCGAAGGCCAGCAGGATCAGCGCGTGCAGCGCGCCGGACAGCGGCGTTTGCCCCCCGACCCGCACATTGAGCACCGTCCGCATGGTCGCCCCCCCACCGGGCAGAACGCCGAGCAGCCCGGCGGCCACATTGCCGACCCCCTGGCCAAACAGCTCCCGGTTCGAGTTGTGCCGCGTTCGGGTCATGGAATCGGCAATGAGCGAGGTCAGCAGACTGTCGATGGAGTTGACCAGAGCCAGAATCAGGGCTGCTTGCAGGATGTCGGCCAACACTCCTAAGGCTCCCAAGGGCACCACCGGCCAGTGCAGGTCGGGAAGCCCCATAGGCACTGCGCCGAGCACCGGAGCCCCATGCTCCCACAGCCCGGCGACTGCCGTGCCCACAATCAGGACAGCCAGCGGCGAGGGCAAGAGGTCGCGCAGCCGCCGGGGCCAGAAGACGGAGACGGCCAGTGAAACGCCGGCGATCATCAGGGCGCCCGGATTGAGCTGGGCCAGCGCCTGCGGCCAGGCATGGACGGCGTTGCGCGGCTCGGCCTCAATCGGCGCGCCCAGACATGGCAGGATCTGGAGCAGAATGATGATGACGCCGATGCCCGACAT
>JAAXHF010000411.1 GCA_012271025.1 Deltaproteobacteria bacterium
CAATAAGCGCCTCGGGCGTGGCGGTCATGGTTGCCGCCCGGATCAGCTCCGGCGTGACAAAGCGCTCTTCCTCGGGCTGGACGTACAGACAGTGACCGTCGTGCAGGTCGAGATGGTAGGTATCGCTGGCGGCAACGCGCCGGTCGGTAAACGCCTTGTACTCGGCAAACAGCGGCCGGAGCGGCTCCGGCGCTGCGGCCGGGTCTTTGGCCGTCTCATACAGGGAGTGCAGGGCGACCGTGGCCCACGCCCCGACTGCGGCTTTGACCCGAGGCGCATCACAGCCTTCTCCCGGCCTGAGCAGGCAGGTGGCGGTAATGAGCGCCGAGTACAGCTCGGCCGGATCTTTTCCAGCCCGCTGCGCGCTACGGCTGACGTACTGCCAGGCCTCGCGCCAGCCCTGGGGCGTATTCGTCCGCGAGGTCAGGAAGCCGTCGCCGATCTCGCCGGCCAGGGCCATCGCCCTGGGCGCGTTGGCCGCAACATAGATCGGCACCTCGGCCCGGGTGTTCATGAACTCCATATCCTGGTGAAAAAAACGCACAGCCCGCTCGGCCTCGCCTTCCCGGTAGATGACCTGTCGGCCTCGGAGCAGTTCGCGGACGACCTGAACGTGGTCGCGGAGTTCGGCCAGCGAACACGGCGGGAAGCCCATTGCCCGTCTGGCGCTGTTGCCGGTGCCGATGCCCATGCTGACCCGACCCGGCGCCATCTGGTTGAGGGTCGCCACGCAGCTGGCCGTCAGCGGCGCAATCCGTCCGCCCGGCACGGCCACGCCGGTACCCAGGCGAATGCGCGAGGTCGCGGCCGCCATCAGCGCCAGGCACATATACACATCCCCGGCCATCATATGCGAGTCCGCCACCCAGGCGTGGCTGAAGCCGCACTCTTCGGCCAGTTTGGCCTCTGCGGCGCAGCTGTTCGGTCTGGCAAAGACGACTGTCCCGAAGTCCATAACACCCTCCCGGCGGCTAGGATTCCAGGCCCGTGTAGTCCCGGTCGGCGTAGGGAAATCCCGCCAGCTCAAAATGGGGCTGGGTATAGGCCAGATGGCGGTTGATATAATAGGCCCGAATCTCGGCGATCCGGTCGCCGCGAAAAACGTACCACTCCGCCCCCCGCATCAGCTCCTGGCGGTTGGTTTCGGGCGGCGTCCAGCGCATCGTCCATTCGATGACGGCCTCGTCGGTCTGGACCAGGGCATGATCGACCGACCAGGTGGCCTGAATGCGCGGCTGCATTTTGGCCCAATAGTCGGCCAGGTTTTCCGCGCCCCGGATCGGCTCGTGGTGGGTGAAGTAGTGCACCACGTCATCCGTGAAGGTCGAGAGCATGAGCGCCCGGTCGGCCGTGCTACAGCCGTGGTAGTAGCGTTTGATGGTGGTCACATGGTTCATGGCTGCTCCTGTCACGAAGGGTGGGCCACTCGGTACAGTTCTCCTTCGGAAAGCGTGATGGAAGTCTTGACTTTCATACGCCTTTCATACCTCCAGGCATTTACCCGGTCAAATACCGGCCCGGCGCATGTTGACCTTGTGACAACGACAGGAAATCATGAGTTTTCCGCAAAGGGGGACGCTCATGAACGCAGGAAATTTTCGTGGTTTTGAGCTTGCCGTACACGACCCCGGCATCGCCTGTATCACCTTCAATCAGCCCGAACGCCTCAACGGCATGACCCACCATCTCAAACGCGACCTGGTCGAAACCCTCCTCCAGGCCCAGATGGACGACAGCATTCGGGTCGTCGTCTTTACCGGCTCGGGCCGGGCCTTCTCGGCCGGTGACGACATCGGTGGCCGCCCGCTCGGCGCGGCCACGACCGAGGCGCTGGTGCCCGACATCTTTGCCGGTCATCATAATGCGACCGGCACCTACAACGGCCTGCGGGCTTTTTCCCAGCCGCTCAACCTGGCCGTTCGCAGCCTGGACAAGCTGACCATTGCGGCGATTAACGGCGTGGCCATTCAGACCGGGTTTTCGCTGGCCCTGGCCAGTGATTTCCGGATTGCGTCCCAGGCCGCCAGGCTGGGTAGCGCCACGCTGCGCTTTGGTCTGCTGCCGGACGAAGGCGGGCAGTATCTCCTGGTCCAGCTGCTGGGGGTGGCCAAGGCCATGGACTTCCTGATGCGCAAACGCATTGTGTCGGCCGAGGAAGCCCTGGAACTCGGTCTGGTCCACCAGGTCGTGCCGGCCGGCGAGCTGATGGACCGGGCGCTGGCGCTGGCCCGCGAGCTGGCCGAGGGGCCGCAGGTGTCGATGCGGATGCTCAAGCGCTCAATCTACAACGCGGCCGAGATGACCTTTGCCCAATCACTGGATGAAATCGCGTCCAAGACTGCGGTGACCGATCATCACCCGGATGCCACAGAGGGCCTGCGGGCGTTTCAGGAAAAGCGCACACCGCGCTTCAACCGGTGGCTCGAGGACACATAGGGCCAACGTGTCGCCCGAGTCCGTGCCGAGCCAGAAAGGACACGCCATGAGCCGACTGCGCCAAGTCCCCAAAGCCGAGGCCTCACCCGAAGTGCGGGCCATTTATCAGGAATTTTTCGGAGCGCGCGACCCGGTTGCCGAGCCGGGCACCGCAACCGGCACGCCCGGCGATTACTGGACGACGTTTGCCCTGGTTCCCGACCTGATGGTCCAGGCCCGGGATTGTCTGCTCGGCATGCTCGGGCCCGGCCGTCAGCTCGACCCCCAGCTGCGCGAGCTGGCCATCCTGCGGACCGGTATTGTGGGCGACTCCCGCTTTGAGTACTCCCAGCACATGAAGGTCGCCCGAACGGTCAATATCCCGGAGGCCAAGCTGGCCGCCATCAAGGGCTGGACAACGAGTGGGCTGTTCAGCCCGGCCGAGCGGGCGGTCATGGCGGCGACCGACGAGCTGTTGTCACGCAATCTGGTCGAAGACGCGACCTTCGCCGAACTCCAACGCCACCTGTCGGACCCGCAGATTCTGGAGCTGTTCTACGCCATCGGTCTGTGGCGCATGCACGGCCTCATCACCCGCGCCCTGCATCTGGAGTACGACACGGATACGACCGAACGGATGCAAGAGGTGCCGGCGCCGCCGGCCGAGGACTAGCCCACTTCACGATTCCGTGTCGCCCTTCGACTTCAGGCGCGCTGCGCCTGACGCTCAGGACCAACGGTGTCCCGTTCGTGCTGAGCGGAGCGGAGCGAAGTCGAAGCAGGGAGGCCGGAGCGCGTCCGGCATGACGAGCACGTCACAGCAGGGCTACAACCTATAGTAAAACGCGCTAGGGTCCGGACTCATAAC
>JAAXHF010000414.1 GCA_012271025.1 Deltaproteobacteria bacterium
GTCCCCTCAAACTGGAAGAAGTAGGACACCTTGGGGTCAAACACCGTGCCCGAAAAGGCCAGACGGGCCAGGGCCACGTCGAAATTGTTGCGGCTGCGGCCCTGTTCCGGGGCCAGAAACGTGTAGCGGCTCTGGACGAAGCCGTTCACGTTGAGCGAATAGCTGTTGTCTTTGCTGCGGACGTAAAAGCCGCCGTCGTACACATCGCCGGCCTCCAGGCCGTCGCGGCGCAGCGCCTCGGGTTGGCTATAGCCGTACTCGATCTCTTTTTCGCTTCGCGTCTGCTCTTTGCCCTCGAGCTCAAGCAGCCGTTGTTCCATCAACTCCATGACCCGACGCTGCTCGGCCAGCTGCTGGCGCAACTCGCCGATTTCGTCGGCCGCTACCCGGCCTGGGGTCCCGCTCAGTGCGCCACAGGCGCAACAGACTCCGACAATCAGAGTCTTCCATGTGTGTGTTTGCATAACTCCCTTTCCCTTTCAGTCGTGACACGAAGCGCTTCAGGCCAGTCGAATGGAGCAAAAAGCGGGCCATCCCCGGACAGGCCGGGGCGACGATGAGCGCGCAGATGTTGACGATAAGACGCTACATGGCGAAAATACGTGCAGTGAGTAGGGTTACGGGACCGGGCGGGCAGCCGGCTCCCGGCCCGGCGGGCGGGTCGGCGACGGGCCGGCTGCCCAGGCTTTGGGCATGACCATGCTTACTTTGTGGGCATCTGTTCTCCTGGGCCAGGGAAAAGCCCTCCCCCACCGGCCATAGAGCTGGCAAGCTTCTTGCGCATTTCAGCAGCGCGACCCATCAAGAGACGTATGATGCATATTATGCCGATTACTCTCTTCAGGCCGTCCGTTCGCGCCCTCACCCGGCCCTACGGGCCACCCTCTCCCTCCAGGGGAGAGGGTTCCGTAGGGGCACGGCATGCCGTGCCCCTACTCGCCCCGTGAGGGAGAGGGGTTGGGGTGAGGGGTCTCCGGGCAGCCTATCGGTGGACGCTGTAATTTGCATCACCCATCAAGAGAGGAAAACATGGCATCCCAGACACCTATCCCCGGCGAGATTCTGCCGGCCGCAGGCACGCTCAGCCTCAACGCCGACCGGCCGAGCCACTCCCTGAGCGTGCTGAATACCGGCGACCGGCCCATTCAGGTTGGCTCGCACTACCATTTTTTTGAGGTCAATCGGGCGCTGCGCTTCGACCGCACGGCTGCCTTTGGCCTGCATCTGGACATTCCGGCCGGCACTGCGGTGCGCTTCGAGCCCGGAGAAGAGAAACGGGTCAGCCTCGTGCCGTTCGGTGGCCAGCGTATCGTGCTGGGTCTGAACAGCCTGACCGAGGGCAGGACAACGGACGCCGAGGTGCGCCGGCAGGCGCTCCAGACCGCCCGGGAACGCGGCTTTGTGGAGCCCGAGGAGACGCCATGATGCACGCCGAGGTGCCACGTCTGGGCATTGGCGGGCCGGTCGGCTCGGGCAAGACGGCGCTGATCGAGCGGCTCGTGCCCCGGCTGCAAGACAGCGGCAAACGGGTCGCGGTGGTGACCAACGATATCCTGACCGAAGAAGACGCCCGGCGTTTGCGCAGCCGGGGTTTTCTGGCCCCGGAACGGATCGTCGGGGTAGAGACCGGGGCCTGCCCGCATACGGTGATTCGGGAAGATCCGACCATGAACCTGGAGGCCGTCCACCAGTTGGAAGTCCGCTTTCCCGACCTCGACCTCATCCTGCTGGAGAGCGGCGGGGATAATCTGGCCTCGACCTATTCGCCGGAGCTGGCCGACGCGTTCATTTTTGTGATTGATGTGGCCGGCGGCGACGATATTCCCCGCAAGCAGGGCCCGGGCGTCACCCGCTCCGACCTGCTGGTCATCAATAAAGTCGATCTGGCCCCCTACGTTGGCGCCAGCCTTGAGGTCATGGCCGAGGACGCCCGGCGCGTGCGCGGCCAGCGCCCGGTCGTGTTCACCAACTGTAAAACCGGCCAGGGCATCGGCGAGGTGGAGGCGTGGATACAGCGCGAGCTGCTGTTCGGCTAGCCGGCGCGGACCAGGCCGGCGCGCCCGCTGCGTGCCACACGGCGTCTGACGCCTGGCCGGCCGTCTTCCGCGCCTATGCGGCCGAGCCGCTCGCCCAGCGCCCGGCCGGCTCGACCGGCAAGCGGGGGGTGTGTCGGCTGGCCTTTGCCGTCCGCTCGGACACGACCCGGCTGGGCCACGCCTTTGTCTCGCACCCGTTTCACTGCACCCGGCCGTGGTACCTTGATCCGGCCGTGCCGGACATGGCCGTGGTCTACGTCCAAACCCCGGCCGGCGGGCTGATTCAGGGCGACCGCGCCGAGCTGCGGTTTGACCTGGATGCCAACGCCCAGGTCCATGTCACCACCCAGGCGGCCGAGAAGATCCACACCATGACGGCCAACTGCGCCCTCCAGCGCGTCGGCTTCAGCCTCGGCCCCGGCGCCTACGCCGAATACTGCCCCGAGCCGCTGATCCTGTTTCCCGGGGCGCGTTTCGGCCAGGCGCTGCGCATCGAGCTGGCGGCCGGGGCGAGCTTTCTGGGAACCGAACTCGTCCTGTCCCGAGCGGCGGCCGACGGCGCGACCTTTGAGGCGTTCAGCACCAGCCTGACCGTCGTGGACGCCGACCGGCGCGTCCTCATCCGAGACCACGGCCTGGCCCTGCCCGGCCAACTCCCCCTCGACGGACCGGGCGTCCTCGGCGGCTACCATGTCTGGGGTCAGGCATTCCTGGTCGGTCCCGACATTCAGGCCGACTGGGCCCGCGAACTCCAGGCCGACCTGCCGACAAGAGGAAACGTGTCGTCCTCTCCTCTTGCTGAAACGGTCTGGGGGGTCAGCCTGTTGCCGCACGAACGCGGTATCAGCGTCAAAGTCGTCGGCTCGGAGGTGCACGCCGTCCGACGCCTGCTGTTCAGCGCCTGGCACTGGCTGCGGCTGCGTCATCGGGGCGTGCCGGCGCCCCATTTTCCAAAATAGTTTGAGAGACAACCATGCTGCGGATACACAAACGGCTGGGCAATATGCAGGCCGACCCCGCAATCGCCGAGCAGGTCGAACGCTGGAGACAAGCCGCCCGCCTGGAGGAAGTCAGCCTTGACGAGCGCGACGCCCACAAGAGCCGTCTCCGTGTTCAGACCGCCAGCGGGCGCGCCCTGGGTCTGATCCTGCCGCGCGGCACGAGCCTGAGCGAGGGCGACGTGTTTGCCCTGGCCGACCAGGACGGGGGGGTGCTGATCCACATCAGCCTCCAGGAAGTCATGGTCCTCACCCCGTCGCCCGAGACCGACCCGGCCGAACGGCTCAGACGCGCGGTGCGGCTGGGACACGTGCTGGGCAATCAGCACTGGCCGGTGGCCTTTGTCGGAGAGCACATCCTGGTGCCCGTGTCGCTGGACCGGGCGGTGATGGAGACGGTGTTGCGGACGCACCGGATGACGGACGTCTTTCGCATTCGCTACGAACGCCGCGCCTGGCCGCGCGACCGGCACGACGCCTCGCCACGCCACAGCCACGAGAGTTCAGATGAACATGGACGATAGCGCGCTGCTGGCCGCCCTGCAGCTGGCCGACTCGTTTTTTCCGTCCGGCATGGTCAACCTGTCGCACGGGCTTGAGACCTTTCTGAGCCTGGCGCCGGACACCGACGTGCGGCATCTGCTCGAAGATTATCTTCGCTACAAAGTCGCCCCGCTCGAACTGCTGGCCTATCTGCACGCCTACCGGGCGGCCGAAGCGGCCGACCTCGAACGGCTGCACGAGGTGGACCGCGCGCTGACCGCCTCGCTCCTGCCCCAGGAGCTGCGCCAGGCCTCGGCTCGCTCGGGCCGGGCCATGCTGGACAGCCTGCGTCCCTCGGAAAACGACGCTCTCTTCCGGGCCTTTGTCGGCGGGATTGACCGGCGCCGCAGCCAGGGCAACGGCCCAGTGTGTCTGGCCGTGGTGTGTGTCGGCTGGCAGGTGCCGCAACGGGCCGGCGGGATCGTGCTGCTGCACGGCTTCATGGTCAGCTTTGTGAGCGCCGCCCTGCGGCTGGGCAGTCTCGGCCATCGCCAGGCCCAGGCCATCCTGCGCGACCTCCGCCCCCAGCTGTCGTCCCTGGTCGATATGGTCTGGCAGCGCGAGCTGGACGAGCTGGGCGGCTTTGCCCCGCTGGCCGACATCCGGGCCATGCAGCACGCCTCTCTGCCGGTGCGGCTGTTCAGCAGCTGAGCGCCACACCCTGGCAGACCTGGAACCGGTCCGACGCTGGCGACCTCTGGTGGTCCGAGAGGGGCTGAGCCGGCTAGGTGGCCTGCATCAGGAAATGCAACACCTCGTTGCGCAGCTGGGTGTACTCCGGCAGATCGATGATCGTCTCCCGTCGCCGCGGCCGAGGAATCCTGACGTCCAGACATTCGGCCAGACGGGCGGCGGGACCGGTGCTCATCAAGGCAACGCGATCCGAGAGCAGAATCGCCTCATCCACGTCATGGGTCACCATGAAGACCGTGGTGCCGGTTGCCTCCCACATCTTCATCAGCTCTTGTTGAATGACACCCCGAGTGAGGGCGTCGATCTGGGCAAACGGCTCATCCAGCAGCAGGACTTTGGGTTGGACGGCAAACGCCCGCGCCAGCCCGACACGTTGGCGCATTCCGCCGGACAAAAAGGCGGGCTTCTTGTCGGCCGCATCGAGCAGACTCATCATGCTGAGATATTTTTGGGTGTGGCTATCGACCTGCCCGCTGTCCCACTCCGGATGAGCCGCTTTGACCGCAATGCGGACATTGTCAAACGCGGACAGCCAGGGCATCAGGGCAAAGCTCTGGAACACGACCATCCGGTCCAGGCCCGGCTCGACAACTTCCCTGCCGTCCAGGACCATGCCGCCTGCGGAAGCCGTCTCAAAACCGGCCAGGATATTGAGCAGCGTACTCTTGCCACACCCCGAGTGACCAACCAGGGTGAGAAATTCTCCCTCTTCAATATGGAGCGAGACATTCTCAAAGACACAGAAGGTGTCCGCAT
Source organism: Deltaproteobacteria bacterium (assembly GCA_012271025.1). The sequence goes on from JAAXHF010000414.1 coordinate 5,027, forward strand.
TGTGGCCGTTGCCGGTCGCGCCCTCGCGCAGCGGAAAATGCTTGGTGACGTGGTCGATTTCAAGAAAGGACATCCTGACCTCCCTCCAGCAGGGGCGACGCATGCGTCGCCCCTACCATTCGGGCTACCGTGTTGGAATGCTCCAGGGAATTGGCAAATGCTCTAGTCCGTATATGTCACCAGCCGGGCAAGCCGATTGAAGCCGGAATCAAGCACGATCCCCACCACGCCGACAATAAGAATGGCAAACATCACGCCGGAAATGTCGAGGTTGTTCCACTCGATCCAGGTCAAATAGCCCATGCCGAGTTCACCCAGCAGCATCTCGGCAGGCACCACAGCCACCAGAGCACTGCCAAAAGAGATGCGCAGACCCGCGATAATGGTCGGTGCCGCCGCGGGCAGGATGACCATGACGAGGCGGCGGAGCCAGGACAGTTGCAGTAATCGGGCGACCTGGATGTATTCTTTGCGGATCGAACTCACCCCAAATGCCGTGTTGGCAATGGTCGGCCACAGCGAAGCCATAAAGACCACAAGAATGGCGGTCCAGGTCGGGTCTTGCACGCTGTACAATAAGAGCGGCATCCAGGCCAGAGGAGAAATCGGTTTCAAGATTTGAATAAAGGGGTTCAGGGCCTGGTACAGCGGCCGTGACAGACCAATCAGAATCCCGATACACACGGCGATCAGCGAGGCCGACACAAACCCGGCCGCAAAACGCGTCACCGTGTAGACGACCAGATGACCGACCCCATGATCGTTGGTGCCCTTCTTGTGGAACGGCTCTGACAGCTCTTCAGCCGTTTTCCTGGCCAGGACGAAGGGGCCCGGGATGCCCTGGATTTTGTCGGGATTATAGATGTAGCTGCCCTGCTCGGTTCGGATAATATCCCCGTTGAACTCCATGGTCATCAACTGATCTTGTGTCAGACCGGTTGGGTCAAACGCGGGCTGAAGGGTCGCCACATGCCAAACCGCCAGAAAAAAGGCCAGCAGCGCCACAGACAGGAGCCAGGGCTGGCCTTGAAGAGACATTTTTTGTCTTGGCGGCCGCGCACGCGCATCGGCACCCTGCCTTTCGCCTGCCTCACCCTCCGCCTGCCGCATGAGCAGGGCGGTTGTGGTGTCTCGCAGGGTCACAACACGTGTGTTCATAACCTCACCATTTGCGGTACGGGAGAAACTTGCCACTGTAGGTCACAACGACCCGATCGCCTTTTGGATCTGCTTGCTTCTGAATATCGATCTCAAAGTCGATGGCGCTCATGATGCCATCCCCGAACATCTCGTGGATCACGGCCTTCATTGCCGTGCCGTACACCTGGGTGATTTCGTGAAACCGATAGATGAGCGGATCGACCGGGACCGTGGTGTCCAAAGCCCCTTTGTGGGGCGGCTCTTGGAGTGGGGCGGTCACCTCTGGGCTCGTGCCCAAGACCTCGGCCAGCTGCCGCGCTTCGGCTGCCGACAGCGTCGCCTGGCCCATCAGGGCGGCGGCGACCCAGACCTTATCTCTGGCTAGGGTCTTTGCCAGGTCGACAAAAGACAGCCCTTTGTCCTTTTTGGCGGTCAGTAATATGTCCAGCGCTTCCTGCCGTGTCATGCTGTGTCCTCCTCTGCCTGACTAGAGATTGCTGATCGGAAAACTCTTGACGTATTCCTCAGGTTTGCCGGGGTCAAAAGTCTTTCCCATCAGGACATGGGTACTATAGGTCTGGGCGTGATCGTCGTAGCCAAGTTCCCGGGAAATTTTGTCGCACTCCGAGGCCAGATACACCTCCTCGGCGACTTTTTGATAATCAAAGTCGCTCTCGACATGCTTCCAGCGCTTCATCTGGGTCAGAATCCAAACCGCCATCGAGTGCCACGGAAAGGGATCGAAGTCGATCCGGTCCGGTACGGTCCGGATATTGCCGAGTCCGTCGGCAAACCTTCCGGTCAGGACTTGCTCGAGCACGATGACGGGTTGATTGAGATAGTTTTTGGGCGCAATGGCTTTGGCGATGTCTTTGCGGTTTTCCGGTTTGGAGGCGTAGTGGGTCGCGTCCACAATAGACTTGAACAGAGACAAGAACGTATTGGGATAGCTTGACGCAAACTCTTGAGAAATGGCAAAGGCACAGCACGGGTGCCGATCCCAAATCTCTTTCGACAGCAGGTAAATGAATCCGGCGTTTTCGTACACCGCCCGTTGGTTGAACGGGTCGGGGGCGAGATAGCCGTCCACGTTTTCGGCTTTGAGGTTGGCTACCATCTCCGGCGGCGGAACGACGCGAATCTGCACGTCCTTGTCCGGGTGGACGCCGCCTTCGGCCAAATAGTAGCGCAGCAAATAGTTGTGCATGGAGTAGCGAAAGGGCACGCAGAAGCGGAAGCCCTTCATGTCTTGGGCCGATTTGACCTCTTTATGCTTGGTATGCAGGGTAATGGCCTGGCCGTTGATGTTTTCTACCGCCGGCATGAAGTAGGGCACCTGCTTTGAGCCGGCTCCAAGCGTAATCGACAGGGGCATCGGGCTCAGCATATGAGCCGCATCAACATCTTTATTGATCGACCAGTCGCGCACCATTGCCCAGCCGGCGGCGCGGCGAACCTTGGCGTTCAGCCCGTGCTTTTTATAGAACCCCATGGGTTCGGCCATGATAATCGGCGTGGCGCAGGTAATCGGAATAAAGCCGATCGTCAGGTCTGTCTTTTCAATCGCGCCGGCCTTTTCCTGGGCCATGGCTTTTGCGGTTTTGAGGGGGAAGAAGGTCTCGATAAGCGCCGCCGCCCCGCCTGCCCCAACCAGCTGCATGAAGCGGCGCCGCTTCATGTCAT
>JAAXHF010000074.1 GCA_012271025.1 Deltaproteobacteria bacterium
ACCAACGCCACCACCATCATGATCGGCGAGAAAATCGCCGACTACATCCGCACCGGCCGCTAAGGCTCCATACCGCCGAAATGGTCAAATCGTGGGGGCGGGTTTGAAACCCGCCCCTACCGTCTGGCCGGCCACGGCCTCAGCGCCAGGCCCGCGCCGCCCGCTGGCCTTCTTCCACGTCAACCCGGGACAGCAGCAGCCCGCCCACGGCAAAAAACGCCACCAAGGCCAGGATCGCCGTCCGACTCGACCCGGTTGCCAGCGTCAGCAGGGCAAAAACCGCCGGCCCGAAAATCCCGGCGAATTTCTCACACACGGCAAAAAAACCGAAGAACTCGGTCGAGCGCTGGCGCGGAATCAAGCTGGCGAACAGCGAACGGCTGAGCGCCTGACAGCCGCCCTGGACCAGGCCGACCAGAATCGCCAGCAGGTAGAAGTGCAGGGCCGTGGACATGAAATAGCCGACCACGCTCACCACCATATACACGCCCAGGGCGACAAAGATACCGGCCTTGGCGCCGATGCGGGCGGCCAGACGGCCAAAGCCGAAGGCGGCCGGGATGCCGATGAACTGCACCAGCAGAACGGCCGAGATCAGGACGCCCTGCGACAGTCCGATTTCGGTGCCGTAGATGGCCGCCATACGGATAATCGTGCCCACCCCGTCGTTGTAAATGACAAAAGCCAGCAGCAGCAGCCCGGCGTTCTTATACACCCGCAATTCACCGCCCGACTGACGCAGACGACCGATCACCCCGCCCAGCAGCGGGCCGGACTGCGGGCGGACCGAGCGGCCCGGCTCCGCGACCCGGCGCAGCAGGGGCAACGAGAACACCAGCCACCACGCCGCCACGCTGACAAAAGACAGGCGGCTGGCGGCTGCGGCATCGGCCAGGCCGAACCAGTGCGGAAACTGGATCCAGGCCAGATTGAGGGCCAGCAGCAGGCCGCCGCCCAGATAGCCCAGCGCATAGCCGGCAGTCGAGACCTGATCGATCTCCTCGGTCCGGGCCAGGTGGGGCAGCAGCGCGTCGTAAAAAACAATGCTGCCCGACACCCCGATATTGGCGATCACAAACAGCACGGCGGCCAGCTGCCAGTCACCGCTGTAGACCCAGCCCAGGCCTGCGGTGGCGCACACGCCGGCGCCCATGAAGACGGCCAGGAGTCTTTTGCGCAGGGCGGCCATATCGGCCCAGGCGCCGAGCAGGGGCGCGGCCACCGCAATCAGCACCAGGGCGACGGTGGTCATCGCGGCATAGCGCGCGGTGGCCACACTGGGCGGCACATTGACCGCCGCCACCGAGCTGAAATAGACCGGAAAGACGGCCGCCACAACGGTGGTGAAAAAAGCCGAATTGGCCCAGTCGTACAGCGCCCAGGCACGCAGCTCGGGCCGCCCCAGGCCGAACGCGGCCAGCCGGTCATCTCTCACACGCACGGTCGATACGCTCCAAACGACGCGCGAGAACACGCCGCGCGTCGGATTCGACATCTCCTACCCATTCCCGATCCGCATATCATGGTCTGCCGGGTGGGTCTGGGGTGGCACACAGGTCGGCCAGGGTGACACCGGCCAGAGCCTGCTCAACGGCCCGATCCCGCCGCTGCAAGGCGTCCCCCAGCCGGCCGTTGTCTTGCGCCTCAGGCACATCACCCCGCAGGACAGCCAGGATCTCGACCACGCCAACCCGTTCGGGCGAGCGTCCCAGCGTCACCCAGGCCGGCTCGCTGGCCCGCAGCAGGATGCCGGTGTGGACAAAGCGCTCCAGGCAGTCTTCCAGACTCGATAGCGGCACCTGGAGCGAGACGGCCAGCTCGGTCGCCGACCAGGGCGGTTTGCCGTTGAGGGCGCGACGGCCGATGGCGACCAGCATGGCCAACACCAGCTGCTCGCGAGCCGCATGACTGTCCGGCCGGGCCGAGCCCTTTTTGAAGTAGTCGGTCGGATGCTGGTGGAAGTAGGCCACCTCGGCCCCGATCAGGACGATCAACCAGCCGACATACAGCCACAGCAGGGACAGGATCAGTACGGCAAAGCTCGAATAAATGGCCGCATAGCGGGCCGAGCCGGCAAAAAAGGCGGCAAACACCACACCGGCCAGCTGCCACAGCAGACTGGCCGCCCCGCCGCCGACCAGGGCCGAGCGCAGCGACACCCAGGTGTGGGGCATGAAGCGGTACAAAAACGTGAAGGCCAGCCACAACAGCAGGAAGCGTGTCCCGCGGGTGGCCAGAATCGGTCCGAAAATCTGGATCTCCACGATGCGCTGGACCAGCCAATAGCTCTGGACCGAGGCGATCAGGGTCAGGCTCATGAAGACCAGCACCGAGCCGATGAGCAACACGCTCAGGTAGCCGCTCAGCCGTCGGCTCCAGCTGCGCGGACGGCGCACCTTCCAGATCCGATTCAGCGCGCTTTCAATCTCGCCGATCAGGAAAATCACGGTATAGAAGAGGATGACCACCCCGACGACGCCGAGCACGCCGACCTGAATATTGTTCACCACCTCAATGACCCGGCGCACGACCTCGACCCCCTCCGGCCCCAGGGGCTCGAAAGCCTGCACCAGAAACGGCTCAATCTGATTCTGGACGCCAAACGCCTTCAAGACCGCAAAGGTGACCGCCAGCGACGGGATCAGCGCCAGCAGCATGGCGTAGGTCAGGCCCATGGCTTGCAGGTGCAGCAGATCCTCGCCCAGCCGCCACACCGCGACACTGAAGAAGTGCGCCAACTGAGCCCGGCAACGCATCACATACGGCGAGATCAACACCCGCCCTATATAGCGGAGCCGGGCAGGGCTTGCATCCGGACTCCGGTCCAGTGTAACTGAACAGGACACCCGGGACCGATTCCAGGACGCGGTTTCGGCGGACGAGGGCGCAGACGAGGCATTGCACATGGCGCAGCGGCATCCGTGGCAACTTCCGACTCCTTTCCAGGAGGCGACCCGAGAGGTTGATCGACTGTTCGACGAAATGATCCACCGGCGCTGGGGCAGACGACCGGACCGGCCCCAGGCCTGGGCTCCCCAGCTCGACCTGTATGAGACCAAAACGGCTTTCGTGCTTGAGGCCGATCTGCCTGGCGTCAGCAAGCAGAGCATCGCCGTCGAGGTCAAAAACGGCGAGCTTGTGCTGCGCGGCATTCGCTCGGTCAGCCATACCGGACGGGGTGAGAACGTCTTCCGCCAGGAACGCCACTCGGGCCGGTTCGTGCGTCGCGTCCGCCTGCCCGCCCCGGTCAACCCGGATCGCCTCCGCGCCACGTTTCGCAACGGCGTGCTGCGGGTCAGCCTGCCCAAAATCCGAACAACCGGGAGACGGCGGCATGTCTAGTCCCGCGTCAGGCCGCTCAGACGAAGCGCCGCCCCTTCCCCTACCGACCGAACTGAGCGCCGAGGAGCTACGCTTCCAGGTCTCGTTTCCAACGGCTTTTCAGACCACGGCCGAGCTTGAGCCGCCCGACCACGACCTCGTCGGCCAAGAGCGAGCCCAGGCCGCGCTCGATCTCGGACTCGGCATCGCGGGCAGCGGCTTTCATATTTTTGTCTCTGGCATGGCCGGAGCCCAGAAACTCGATGTGGTCCACGACTGGGTCGCCCAACAGGCCCGCCACGTCCCAACGCCGGGCGACTGGGTGTACGTGCATAATTTTGCCGACCCGGACGTGCCGCAGGCAATCGGCCTGCCGACCGGCCACGGCGTCCGGCTCAAGGCGCGCATGGCCCAGCTGGTGAAATCCCTGCGCGAAGAGCTGCCCAAGGCATTCCGCGAGGAAGCCTTTGACCGGGAAAGGGACGATCTCAAAGAAAAATATCTGGCCCAGGCTCAGGCCCTCAACGCGAGTCTCGAGACCAGGGCCAAAGACAAGGGCTTCCTGCTGCAGATGAGCCCGCAGGGCATGATCCTGATCCCGGTTGTCAACGGCCAGCCGCTGAAAGGCCCCGAAGAGTTCCAACAGCTGGCCGAGGACCAGCAGGCCGCCATCGAACACAAGCGCCGCGAATTGCTGGCCGACCTGGCCGACTTTCCCCGCCAGCAGCGTGACATCATGCGGGCCATGGCCGAGGACATCCGTCAGGTTGAGCAGCGCTTCTGCGAAAACGTGATCGCCCCGCACCTCGCGGCCATCGGCCAGGAAATCCACAGCCCGGCGGTCGCGGCCTACCTCGAACAGGTCAAGCGGCATACGGTCGAACACCTCGACGCCTTCAAGGAACCGGCCGACCACGACGGGTCGCCGAGCGTCTCGCCCGCGCCCGGTCAAGCCCCGGTCGGTCAGGAACAGCTGTACGAGTACGAGGTGAACATCGTCGTCGATAACGCCCACACCACGGGCGCCCCGGTGCTGACCGAAAACACCCCGACGTATCAGAATCTGTTTGGCAGCATTGAACGCGTCCTCGACCGGGGCGGACGTCTGGTGACCAACTTCACCCGCATCAAGGCCGGCTCGATGCTGCGCGCCCACGGCGGCTATCTCATCTTTAATCTGGAAGACGCGCTGACCGAGCCGGCGGTGTGGAAGACCCTCAAACGCACCCTCAAGAGCGGCCGTATCGCGCCCGAAACCTATGAGCCGTTTTCGCTGTTCAGCGCGGCCGGCCTCCAGCCCCAGCCGGTCGCCGTTCAGCTCAAGCTGATCGTCGTCGGCAGCCCCAGCCTGTATCACAGCCTGTACGCGCTCGATCCCGAGTTTCAGGACCTGTTCAAGGTCCACGCCGACTTTCGACACACGCTGGAACTCAGCGGCCAGCACGGTCAGCTGTACGGCCAGTGGGTCGGCCGGCTGTGCCAGCAGGAAAACCTGCCGCACTTTGAGCGGTCCGGGGTCGCACGCCTGGTCGAGTTCGGGGCGCGCCGAGTCGGCGACCGCGAGAAGGTCTCGGCGGCCTATGCCGAGGTCGCCGACCTGGTTCGTGAGGCCGCCTACTGGGCGGGCAAAGACAAGGCTCGGCTGGTGACCGCCGCGCATGTCGAAACCGCACTCCAGCAACGGCGCTTTCGGGCCAATCGGATTGAAGAAGAGCTGCGCGAGATGATCACCCGCGGCACAGTCCTGCTCGACAGTCAGGGCAAAAAAGTCGGCCAGATCAACGGCTTGGCCGTCCTCGACATCGGCGGGCACAGTTTTGGCCGGCCGTCGCGCATCACGGCCAGCGTCGGCATGGGCCGGGCCGGGATCGTCAACATCGAGCGCGAGTCGCGCCTGAGCGGGTCGAGCCACGACAAGGGCCTGCTCATTCTGTCCGGCTATTTGCGCAACCGCTTCGGTCAGGACAAACCGCTCGCCCTGTCGGCCAGCCTGTGTTTCGAGCAGTCCTACTCGGGTGTTGACGGCGACAGCGCCTCGTCGACCGAGCTGTACGCCCTGCTATCGCGGCTGGCCGAGGCGCCCCTGCGTCAGGACTTGGCCGTCACCGGTTCAGTCAACCAGTGGGGTGAAGTCCAGGCCATTGGCGGGGCGAACGAGAAGATCGAGGGCTTTTTTGATGTGTGCAAAGCCCACGGTCTGACCGGCCAACAGGGCGTGCTGATCCCGGCCGCCAACGTGCGCAACCTCATCCTGCGCGCCGATGTGGTGCAGGCGGTCGAAGACGGCCGGTTCCATATCTACCCGGTCCAGACCATCGATCAGGGTATCGAGCTGCTGAGCGGCCTGCGGGCCGGCTCGGTTGACGAACCAGACACGATCAACGGCCGGGTCGGCCGGCGTCTCCGGGAACTGGCCGAGCAGCTCGGGACGTTCGGCGCCCACAAGCAAACAGACGCAGACGGGGCCGGCCACACAGACCTGCAAGACGAAGAAAAATCCGGCCGTAACGGAGACTAAGCCATGCGTCTCATAGCCAGTCTTCTCAGCCCGCTGATCTTACGGATTGCCCGCCGCCTGCGCTTTCCGCAGCTGTTCATGCTGACCGCCGGCCTGTTTGTGCTCGACCTGTTGATTCCCGACCTCATTCCGTTTCTCGACGAGTTCGTTCTCGGCCTGGCCACCCTGCTCTTCGGAGCGTGGACACGGCGCAAAAAGGAGCCCCTGGAAGAGAATCTGGAGGAGGCGCGGGAGGACGAACAGGACGTGATTATCACCGAGGCGCGGGTTGTCGAGGACGACCGAGCCGCCTCCAAAGACCGTCCCTCTTCAGGCCAATGAAACCCGACCTTGACGCAGCGCTAGCCGACCTCGTCGCCGCCAACCGGATTCTGGCCCGGCACGGGATTGTCGACGGCTACGGCCACGTCAGCCTGCGCGCGCCACACAAGCCCGACCACTATCTGCTGTCACGGGCTATCGCCCCGGAGACGGTCACGACCGACGATATTGTGGAATTCGACCTGGACAGCCAACCAACACACCAGACACCCGAACTCTACCGCGAACGCTTCATCCACGGCGAAATCTACCGGGTCCGGCCCGAGGTGCGGGCGGTGGTGCACAACCATGCGCCGAGTCTGATTCCGTTCGGCGTGGCCGCCCTGCCGCTGCGACCGGTGTACCACATGGCGGCTTTTGTCGGTCAGGGCATCCCCATTTTTGAGATCCGTGACACGGCCGGCGAGGCCACAGACCTGCTCATCCGCAGCCCGGCCCTGGGTCGCGCCCTGGCGACCAGCCTGGGCGACAAGCCCGCCGCCCTGCTGCGCGGCCACGGAGCGACCGTGGTGGCCGACAGCCTGCCCCTGGTGGTGGCCCGCAGCATCTACCTGGAGTTGAACGCCAGGCTCCAGCTCCAGGCTCTGACGCTGGCCGGCCCTGACGGCGAGGTGCGCTACCTCAGTCCCGACGAGGCTGCCGCCGCCTCAACCACGCTCGGCGACTACCGGCGTTCCTGGCAGCTGTGGCGGGCGACAGCCCTGGCCAACCTCTCGACCAAACACTCCTAAGCGGCCCCACCCCGTCCTCAGTGCGTCTCGCCGACCGAGGCGGTGATGTATTTGATCGTCACCGGCGACAGCTCGTGCGGGTCGGCCATGACCTCGATGATCACAAACGACGGGATGTCGTCGGTCGCCTTGAGCGCGGCCCGCAGCTCGGCAACCGTCTGCACCCGGATGCCGGTGCCACCCCACGCCTCGGCCAACTGGGCGTAGGGCCACGGCGGGGTGGCCAGCAGGTCTTCGCGATCGGATATCGGTCGGAAGATGCCCCAGCCGCCGTTATTCATCAGCACCACAATCGGGTTCAAACCGTAGCGCGGGGCGTGGGCGATTTCCGGTCCAGTCATCTGAAACGCGCCGTCGCCGCACAAGATCAACGGGCGCTGGCCGGTGCCGAGCTGCGCCCCCATGGCGCCCGGAATGCCAAACCCCATCGAGGCGTAATAGCCCTGGGCCAGATAGCTGCTGCGGCGGCCAAAGCGCACGTCCAGGCCAGCAAACAACATATCGCCCGCCTCGGCCACCACCAGATGTTCGGGATGAGTGTTCAGAAAGGCGTTCACCTCGCACAGCATGTCGGTGACCCCGATGGGGCGATCTTCGCCCGGCGCCTGGGGCGCGAGATTGTCGTGATAGCTGACCGCCTCGTGGCGTTGGCGAATCGGCGCGTCGAGCAGCGCCTGGAGATAGTCGTCGAGGGTGACATCGGTATAGCTGTGGTGGCTGATATCGACCCGGTTCTCCGAGGCCCAGACCAGTTTTTCGCGCGGCAGGCGGGGCAGCTGAGAGCCCAGATTCATATCGGTCAGCAGCGTCCCCAGATTCACCACCAGGTCGGCCTCGTCAACCCGGCGGCGGATCGGCTCGGGTGAGATGACCCCGATATGCACGCCCATATGCTGAGGATGGTCGGCCGGAAACGCGCCCTTGGCCAAGACGGTCGTGGCGCACGGAGCGCCCGTCTTCTCGACCAGGGCCACCGCCTGATCGACGAGTTTGTGGCGGAAGACCTCGATACCCACAATCACAAAGGGTTTTGTGGCCTGATTGAGACGGCTCACCGTATCCCGGGCTGCCTCGGCAACCTTTTGGGGATCGGAGTGGTAGCGGTCGAAAGTTCCGTCCCAGGCCAGGATGGACTTGGGCACCGTGATCGGTCTCTCGACCATGTCCTGATGGATCTCGATATAGCCCGGCTGCTGGTGCAACCAGATCGCCTGCATGACCGTATGAATATCCTCGACCGCAGTCTGGGGATTATCAATAATCTTGGCCGCACACGTGATTTCCTTGAAGACCCGAAACTGGGACTCGATTTCCTTGGCCTGGTGGTGGACCAGAATACCCAGCTTGCGTTTTTCCTCGCCCGGTCCGCCGCTGACGACCAGGACCGGCACCCGCTCGGAGTAGGAGCCGGCCACCGCATTGACCACATTCAACCCGCCCGCCCCATAGGTGACACACAGCACGCCGAGCTGCCCGGTCGCCCGCGCATAGCCGTCCACCGCAAAACCGGCTCCGGGCTCGTGTGAAAACGTCATCACCCGCATATCGCGGGGTTTGCCAAACTTCATGAACAGCTGGATGACCAGATCGCCGGGAATGCCGAACAGGCGGCTGACGCCCGCCTTGCGCAGATAGGCCACCAGAAAATCGCCGAGCTGCATATGTGCTTTCATACGTCCCTCCCTTCCCCATCATTGTAGCAAAAGGCAAGCGTGATCTCATTGCAGATATCGTTTTGACAAAGGGGGAAGCGGGAAGCGCAGGCGAATGGATGGGGCAGGAGGAGAGGCCCCGTAGGGGCGGGTTTAAACCCGCCCCTACACGAGCCGAATTCCATTACGGCGCATCGTCAAGACTGCGGATCAGCTCCATCACCTGTTCGAGCGTGGCGATCCGAGCATTGAGCCCGTCGGCCTCAATCCGCAGGGTCAGCCCGTCAATCCCGACCCGCCGATATGTGTGGAACCGCTGGCGCACCATGGCGGGCGTGCCAATCGCGCCGAACTGACTCACCATGGCGTCCGGCACACGCTCGGCAGCTTCTCTGCGCTTACCCGCAATCCACAGCCGCTGGACCGCTTTGGCCTCGTCCTCAAAGCCGGAGCGCTGAAACGCGGCGTTGTAGAAATTCGTTGTGGCCGACCCCATGGCGCCCAGGCTGAACGCCACCCCCGGTTTGCGGGCGGCGATCAGTTCCTCGACATTGTCGCCAATTGCCACCGGGCAGGTCGCGTGCAGCTCAATAGCGTCCAGGCTGCGGCCCGCAGCCTGAGCACCGTGACGGATATGGGCCAAATGCGCCTCGGCATGATCGGGCGAGAATGAGGTGCCCAGCCAGCCGTCGGCCGCCGCCCCGGTATACTCTAGCGCCTTTGGCGCCAGGGTGGCCAGAAAAATGGGAATGTCCACCGGCGGATGGTCAATGCGCAGCGCCTTGCCCTCACCGCCCGGCCGCGGCAGGTGATGAACGCGACCGCGATAGCGCAGCTTCTCGCCCCGAAAGGCCAGGCGGACAATCTCGACCGTTTCCCTGAGCCGGGTCAGGGGCGCGCGGAAGGCCACACCTTGCAGTCCCTCGACAACCTGGGGGCCGCTGGTGCCCAGCCCCAGCACAAAGCGCCCCTGGGACAGATCGTGCAGGGCCAGGGCGCTCATGGCGGTCATCGACGGTGTGCGGGCGCTGATCTGCATGATGCCGGTGCCCAGCCTGATACGGCTGGTGTGGCCGGCCAGATAGGCCAGCGAGGTCACCGCATCCTGACCCCAGGCCTCGGCCGACCAGACAGAGTCCACGCCCAGGCGCTCGGCTTGGCGGACAAACTCCAGCGTGCTGCGGATATTGGTTCCGGTCGCGCCACCGACTGTGATAGATGTCTGCATGCGTGTGAGATACCAGATTCGCACCGCAAAATCACGACCGGAATCACAACAAGGAGGCGGCATGAACGCTCGCATCGCACCGCTGAGAACGGCCGACCTGCCCCACCGCAGCCTGTCCTTCTGGCGCATGACCGGACCGGGCGCGGTGCTGGTCGGGCTGTCGATCGGGGCTGGCGAGATTGTACTGTGGCCGTGGATCACCGCCAAGTTCGGGGCCAGCATGGTCTGGGCCGCCGCCCTGGGGGTCTTTCTGCAGCTGTGGGTCAATATCGAAATCGGCCGCTGGGCGATTGTCACCGGCGAGGCGCCGTACACCGGCTTTGCCCGGGTGTGGATGGGCTTTATCTACGCCCTGCTGTTCGTCGGCTTTGTAACCCTGTTCCTGCCCGGCTGGGCGCGTATCTCGGGCGCGGCGCTCAAGGCGCTGCTGTTCGGCCCGGACGGACCCGGCCCGGACTGGATGTGGACCGGCCTCACCTTTGTGTCGGTCGCGCTGGTGCTGTTCGGACCCAAGGTCATGTATCGGGCGGTCGAGCGGATCACGATCGGGCTGGTCGTGTTCATGACCCTGGGTCTGATCTTCGTCGCCTTTCAGGTCGGCACCCTGGACGCCGTCGGTGAGATGGCGCGCGGGCTGCTGAACGTCGGCCATATCGAGCTGGACGACGAGTTTCCCTTCAGCCGTTTTTTCGGTGCGGTGGTGTTTGCCGGGGCCGGCGGAGCCGGCAACCTGTGGTACGCCTTTTATCTGCGCGATAAGGGCATCGGCATGGGGGCGCGCATGCCGACCCTCACAAACCCGCTGCGCGGCGGGGCCGATACGGAGACGCCGACCGGCTATACCTACCCGGACACCGAGCCGAACCGTCGCGCCTTCAAGGACTGGCTACGCTGGGTGGTGTTTGACCAGACGCTGTACTTCTGGCTGCTCAACAGCTTTACCATGTTCCTGTTCATGTTCGGTGCCCTGTGCGTGCTGCGGCCGCTCGGTCTGGTGCCGACCGAGGGCCGGATCATCTGGGACGAGTCGCTCATCCTGGGCGAGAGCCTGGGCAGCTTTGGACGCTATCTGTACCTGGTCATCGGCATGGCCGCCCTGTTCAGCACCCAGCTGGTGGCGGTCGACGGCGGCGCCCGGGTGTGGGCGTATATTGTGCGCAGCTGCTTTCGGTTCGGCCGGCGTGTCGATCAGGCCAGACTCTATCTGCCGTTTGCCGTCGGGTTCATGCTGGCCGGCACCGCCAGCACCTGGTTCTTTGAGCAATACGCGGTAACCGGACTCGGCTTTATTTTTAACGCCGCACTGCTGGGCGGTTTTTCCATGGCCATGTACGTGCCGCTGATGCTGTACCTCAACCTGCGTTATCTGCCCGTCTCGGCCCGGCCGGGGCCGGTGTGCATCGCCATGATGCTGGTCGCCTCGGGCGTGTACGGCAGCTTTGCCGTGTACAGCCTGTGGACGGCGATTGCCTAGGGCACGGCGTCAAAAACCAGCCGGCCGGCCGCGTCCTGGGCTGCCAGTCGGGCCATCAGCTCGGGCGACAGGCTGATCCGGCGCTGCTCGGGAAACTTGCCCGGCTCCAGCCCGGGGCGCAGGAAGAACTCCTCGGGCCGTTCCACCCCCAGATAGCTGCGGACCGGGTCCAGATACCACTGGCGGCGCATGAAGTCCGGGCTGAAATAGGTCAGGGTGTCAGCCTCGGACCACTCCATCGGCCGGATGCCGTCGCGGATATTATAGGTCAGGATATCGGCCGCGATGTCCCAGTACAGGTGGATGAAGGGCGCATAGCCCCGGTCTCCCAACTCCGGGTTGACCAGCTTGGTGCGTCGCACCTCGACCTGGACCAGTCGGTCAGCCCGGTCGTACATCTCGGTACGCAGCGGATAGAAGGCGCGCTTTTCCAGCCAGTACAGCAGACGCGGGCGGGCGTAGTCGGGAATCCAGTCGGCCCTGGCCCGGGCTTCGACCACATAACACTCGACCCCGCCGTCGGGCGTATAGTGGGCATAGTCTGCGCCCATCAGGCTGATATCCTGGGTCGCAATCTGCCGAAACGTCCCGTCGGTCTGGGTCACCAGCACCTGCGGGCGGGTGGTCGGAAAGCGCACAGTTTCGTACAGCACATCGGTTCCCAGCAGCCGCCACGAAAACTCCCAGGCCGCCCGGCCCGAGGCGTCATCAAAGGTCACCGCCATCTGGGGAAAGGGCTCGCTGCGCCGCTGCGACTTCTGGCGCCGCACCCGACGCAGCGACGGCGAATAAAAAAACATATCCTCCTTCTTGGCGAACTGCGGCCCGGTGCGGTAGCGGAAGACGAGGTTCATCGAGCCGTAGGCCTCGGGCGGATACAGATGCTGGGTGAGGTAGCGGTACAACAGCTGGCCGGGCTGACGGCCGATCTCAGCCGCCAGGCCGCGCGGCGCAGGATAGGCCATATAGCCCACCCCCTGGCCGGCGATGGCCAGAAAACCGGTATGGGAGATGGAACCGAAGATGTTGGCGAACACGCACGACCAGCGCGGGCGCTGGGTAAACTCCATGGCCCGGATGCCCATTTCCTCGGCGCTGTACGGCGGGCGGAACGGATACGGTTCGGCCGGCAGGTAGGGATACTGGGAGTGACGCGGCGTGCTGGCGGCCAGCTCGAGCCGGGCCAGCTCGGCCTCGGACAGCTCGGCCAGGGTTTTCCAGCTGCGCCCGCCCGCCGCAGTCTGGCCGAAGACGGGTGCAACAGACAGACCGCCGACCAGCAGCAGAACGAGTCCGACCCACCGCCGGGCGAACGGTAACCGCTGCCCAGGTCTGGAGAAACCTGGGCTCAGCGGTCCTTGGGGCTCGGACTCAGGCGCGCGTGGGACGCCCACGCGGCGGCGAGCCGGT
>JAAXHF010000646.1 GCA_012271025.1 Deltaproteobacteria bacterium
ACCAGGCGCACTCCGCATCGAGCAGCACCGGGCCGTTGGGTCCGACCAGAATATTCTTGGGACTCACATCACCGTGGACCAGCACCCGTTTGTTGGCCACCGTCGCCTCGAGCACGTCTCTCAACACCTGGGCACAATCGGCGTGTCGCTCAGCCGTGGCCAACAGGTAGGGCTCCAATCGGATCGGATGAAAAATGTGATCGGTGGCAAAGCGAGCGGCAAGTTGCGCATCGTCTGCGGTGCCGGCATGTATGCACGCCAGACACCTGGCCACGGCCCGAGCCGTCTCGATCTCAATAATGCCGTCGCGCAGCTGCAGTTTCCACACCGGATACGCCTGGGGATCAAAATAGCCCATTGCAAACAGGCCGGCCTCTCGATCCACACCGAGAATCTGCGGCACGCCGTGGGGGACCAAACGGGCCGCAGTCCGAATCCATTCGACCTCAAACGTATTGCGTTCCACCGGCGCCCGCCAGGTTGCCGCAACCCGCAGTTGAGGCAGGGCGCGCTTGACACAGATCGGTCCGTTGGCAAGATCGACCCGGACGATATCAGACGAGACCCCACCGCTCAGCGGCTGCAAGGCGGGCCGAACGCCTGCTTTGAGCAGTCCCATACGGACCAGCGCCCGACGGAGATCGTGTGGCGAGATGGCATCCTTCATAGCGGCCCCTCGTGTGACGGATGGACTGTGACCGAATTCTTTGGCCAAGACAAGAGCGTCGCGCCGGTATCCCTGGCCCCGGTCAATGACGTATAATCCGCCTGCCCCTGAAGGAGGGAGACATGCTCAGAGCTTTGGACGATGTCCGCATTCTCGACCTGACCCATATCGTCAACGGTCCCTACGCCACCCTGATGCTCAGCTTTCTGGGCGCAGACGTGATCAAGCTCGAACCGCCGGGCCAGGGCGAAAAAGCCCGCGCACTGCTGCCGGTGCGCGGCGTCGCCCACGAGAGCTATCCGTTCATCATGCTGAACTCCAACAAGAAAAGCATCACCCTCGACCTGAAAACCGAGCGGGGCAAGGCCCTCTTCCGGCAGCTCGTCCTCCACGTCGACGTGCTCGTCGAGAACTTCGCCCTCGGCGTCATGGACAAACTCGGCCTGGGCTACGAAGTCCTGCAACAGCTCAACCCCCGGCTGGTCTACGCGGCCAGCACCGGCTATGGACGCAACGGACCCTACAGCGCCTATCCGGCCTTCGATTCCATTATCCAGGCCATGTCGGGCCTGATGAGCACCACCGGCGATCCCGACGGTCCACCGATGAAGGCCGGCCCGCCGGTCATGGACGTGCTGGGCGGAATCCATCTGGCGGCCGGCGTTCTCGGCGCCCTGCGTCAGCGCGACCGGACCGGCCAAGGGCTCTTCCTCGAAACCTCCCTGTACGACGCGGCGCTGGGTCCGATGATCGCCCAGATCGCGACCTTCATCTCGCAGGACGGGGTCTATCAGCGTGAGGGCAACGCGGCTCCCAACCGGCGCATCGCTCCCTATAACTGCTACCCGACCAAGGATGGCCATGTCTTTCTGCTGACCCTGGACGATCAGCGCTGGCGCGCCCTGTGCCAACTGATGGACTGCCCAGAGCTGGCCGATGACCCCCGTTTTGCCACCAATCGGGACCGCCGCAAACACGCCGCCGAGGTGGACGCGCTGGTCAGCGCCTGGACGCTACGCCACGCCAAACACGACATCATGGAACGCTGCTCGGCGGCCGATATCACCTGCGGTGTGGTCAAAGACGTGGGCGAGATTGTCACCGATCCGCACATTCGTGCTCGGGGCCGACTCCAGGACATCGACCACCCGACCGCAGGCAGCATGCTCGTGCTGGGCTCGCCGTGGTGGATCGACGACAAACCGCTCGGCATCGATACGCCGAGTCCCAGCCTGGGACAGCATAACGAGTCGGTCTACGGGGAGCTGCTGGGCCTATCAGCCCAAGAGATTGCCCAGCTCAAAGAACAAGCGGTGATATGAGGCCGCCGTCTCAGGGCCGTCTCATATCGTAGACGCGCACGGCCTGGGTCTCGCTGATCCACTCGACCCGGGTGTGGTGCTCGTGCAGCCGAAACCGGTCCTGGGGCAAGCCGTCAAAAAA
>JAAXHF010000679.1 GCA_012271025.1 Deltaproteobacteria bacterium
ATTGAGGGGCGGCAAGCCTGGCTACTCCGCTCCGATCGCGCTTAGGCCGGCCTGGGCGCACTCGACGTCTTCGTCTTCCGTCCCACCGCTGGCGCCAACGCCGCCGATCAGCTCGCCGCCGACGATGAGCGGCAGGCCGCCGCCGGCCAGCAGCAGGGGCCGGCCGACAATGTTGATCACATTGTCGATCAGCTGGGGTCTGGCCTGGGCCAGTTCGCCGACCTCTTTTGAGCTGCGCTTGAACGTGGCTGCGGTAAACGCCTTGCTCTGGGCAATGCCGGCGGTCATCCAGCGCGCCCCGTCCATGCGCGCCGAGGCGACCGGATTGCCGGCCACGTCGACCACCACAAAGCTCATCTGCCAGCCCTGGTCCTGGGCTTTTTGCTTACAGGCAGCGATAAACTGTTCGGCCAGGGCTAATGTCAGTGCCATAGCGTTCCTTTCGTGTCTGGTCAGTCAGGGCCTGAGGACGAGCTTGCCGAACACCTTGGCGTCCAGCAGATCGTTCAGCGCCTGGGCTGCCTCGGACAGAGGATAGGTCTTGCTGACCGGGGCGGTGAGTTTGCCGGCCTCAAACAGCCGGCCGATGGCGGCCGCCATGTCGGGAATCGCGTCGTCGGCGTTGATCAGACTCATGCCGTAAAAGGTAATGTCCTTGATCAGGGCCGGCAGCACGCCGAAAGTGGCGTCGGGCGCCTTGCCGGTCCCGGTGCCGATCAGCACGATGCGGCCGCTGCGGGCCACGGCCGTGCAGTCGGCGGCCAGATTGTCCGAGGCCACGTTCTCAACAATAACGTCCGCCCCTCTGTTGTCGGTGTGTGCGAGCACCTCGGCGGCAAAGTCCTGCTGTTTGTAATTGATGGCCACATCCGCTCCCAGCTCACGGGTCCGCTCAGCCTTGTCGTCTGAGCCGACCGTGGTGAGAACCCGCGCCCCGGCCACCTTGGCCAGCTGGATTGCGGCCACCCCGACCCCGCCGCCGCCAGCTGTGACCAGCACGGTTTCGCCGGTCTTGAGGCCGGCCTTGTGGTGCAGGGCATAGTAGGCGGTGTAAAACGGAATCGGGATGGCCGCCCCCTCCTCGAACGACAGTCCGTCGGGCAGCGGGATGGCCTCGCGGGCCAGCAGACAGGTCTTTTCCGCATAGCCGGCGCCGAGCGAGCGGCCAAAAACGCGGTCACCAGGCGTGACGCCGGTCACGCCCGCACCCAGCGCTTCGACCTCGCCACACACGTCGGTCCCGGTGATATACGGGAATTTCAGCGGGGCCAGCGTGCCCGACAGCCGGACCAGGTCGGCCGGGTTGATGCCGGCCGCCCGGACCCGCCCCAGAACCTGGCCGTCACCCGGCGACGGCTCTGGGGCGTCTTCATAGCGGAGCTGTTCCGGCCCACCGGCCTGGTGAGCCCGCATGGCTTTCATGGCGCCCTCCTGTCCTAGCGCTGGTGGTACAGCGGATGACCGGTGACCGCAGTCTGCACACAGCTGAAGTGGTCGCCCTCCAGGTTGGCAAAGTACAGGGTCTGGAGGCCCGGCCCGCCAAAGGCGCAGTTGGTCGGAAAGTTGAGCTTCTGGCCCTGGGGATCGTCGACCAGCATGGTCCAGTTGCCGTCGGTATCGACCTTGATGATCTGGTGGGCCGGGCTCATGCCGCCGTCTTCGATCCGGGCCGGCAGGGTGATGTACAGGTTGCGGTCGGTGTCAAAGGCCATACCGTCCGGCAGGGCCGGGAAGTCCTTGGAGTAGACCTCGGGCTCACCGAAGCTGCCGTCCTTGTTGATCTGGATACGCAGACAGTCGTTGCGGGTGCTCTCCAGCACGTACACGGCGTCTTCGTTGGGATCGATGGCCGTGCCGTTGGCCAGATAGATGCCGGTGGCAACGACATCGCCCTGACCGTTGGGCCGGACGCGGACCAGGGCGCCGTTGGGCCCCGGGGTTTTCATTTCGGCCAGGGCGGTGTCGATAGTGGCCGTACTCGAATTCGAGATATACAGATTGCCCTCGCCGTCGTAGCTGGCAAAGTTGGGCAGGGTCAGCTTGACGTCGCCGACCCGGTCGGCCACCAGCGACACCTGGCCGCTCGGCGAGACCTTCATCACCGCCTGTTTGCCCAGGTCGCAGTACACGATGTTGCCCTCGCGGTCCAGGGTGATACCGTTCGGAATCGAGCCCTCGGGCAGGGTCGCGCACTCGCTGACCGCGCCGTCCGGGCTGACCTTGTACATGATGCCGTTGCGCCCGCCGCCGTAGACGTTGCCGTCCTTGTCGATTACCACGCCCTCGGCCTGCAGCACGCCCTTGCCAAAAATTTCGACCTGATCAACCGAAAATGTCGCCACGGCTGTCGCTCCTTTTTGCTAGGCTGAGGCGCCGACGGTCTGGGCCTCGGCCGTGTTCTTGGTGAAGGTCACCTTGCCGATCTCGGAACCGCTCAACACCACCAGCAGATGGCCCTCTTCGTCGCCGATGTTGCGGAAGCCCTCGTTGGTCTGGGCCGGAAAGGAAATCGTGTCCCACGGACCCAGGTTGACCTCATTTTCACCGTTTTCTCCCCAGAAAAACGTCCACTGGCCGTCCAGGACGACGAACACCTCGGGCTTGGGATGGCTGTGCAGCGGCGCTCCTTTGCCCGGGCTGACCTTGTTGATGCCCATATAGAACCCGTGGTCGCCGGCGATGGGGGGTTTGGTCTTGCCGGCCTTGCCGATCAGGGCATAGCCCTGGGTGCCGTCCGGGCTGTAGTTCTTGATGAAGCTGGAGTAGTCGATCGGTTCCAGATCCGCAAAACGCGCCACTGTGGTGTGCATGTCTTGTGTTGCCATACTGTCCCTCCTTGTTAGATTCTGATCGGTAGCATGGAACACCCGACCGACCCGTGTCAAGACGCTGGTCCGCCGGGGGATTTTCTCTTGACGGGTGATGAAGGGATGGAGTAGGACAGAATCAAACATGGCCCACGGAAGGAGAGAGCGATGTCAACACAGCCCACCGTTCCCAGCACGACCGAAGACCTCGCAGTCCGTTTTGGCGCGCCCCACGAACTGGCGGTCGAACACAAGCTGCCGTATATCGACGAGGCCGCAGAGCGCTTTTTGGCCCAGTGCCCGTTTGTCATCGTCTCGACCGCCGACGCCGAGGGCCGCTGCGACGCCTCGCCCAAGGGTGACCCGCCGGGTTTCATCCATGTCGGCGACAAGCACACCCTGTATCTGCCCGACCGGGCCGGTAACAGGATGTTTCAGAGCATCGGCAATATCCTGGCCAACCCGCACGTCGGCCTGCTGTTCCTCATTCCGGGCGAAGAGTGGACCATGCGCGTCAACGGCCGGGCCAGCATTGTTGACGATCCGCCGCTGCTGGAAAAGCTCAGCGCGCGCGGCCGTCCGGCCCAGATGGCGATCAAGGTCGAGATCGAGGAGTGTTACTTCCACTGCCCGAAGTCCTTTAAGCGCGCCGAGCTGTGGAACACCGAGCGCTTCCACAAATACCAGGGCAAGTCGTGGGGCAAGGTCCTGGCCGAGCGCACCCAGATGGCCAAGGAAGAGGCCGAACAGCTCGACACCATGATTGAGCAGTCGGTCAAAGACCTCTAGTTCACGTCCGACCTTCCACACAAATCCCCCGGCACCACCGTCCCTCCCCCTTTGAAAACGTGTGATGCAGATTAGGGGGGACTTCATAGGAAGCGTGTCAAGGATAGCCTAAGCTCACATTCCCCACCACAGGAGGTGAGCCATGGCCATCGATCTCGACACGTTCCTGGTCGCACTCTATACCATCGTGGACGACCTGTACCAGCAGCGTCCCGGGCTC
>JAAXHF010000523.1 GCA_012271025.1 Deltaproteobacteria bacterium
CCTTTATGAGTCCGGACCCTAGAGCAGGTCGGCATGACACCGCCGGGTGGGCACAGCGCTCGCCCGGCGTTCGGAGACAAACCGTGCCGAGGAACAGGAGAGAATGCCATGCAGGGCCTTGAGGGAGTCAGAGTCCTGGAACTCGGCCACATGGTCTCGGCCGCCTACGCGACCAAGCTGATGGCCGACCTAGGCGCCGATGTGGTGAAAATCGAAGAGCCGGACGGGGACCGGGCGCGTCGCCACGGTCCGTTTCCGGGCGGCACTGCGGACCCGGAAAAGAGCGGCCTGTTTCTGGCCCTGAATACCAATAAGCACGGCCGGACGCTCGACCTGCGCTCGCCCCAGGATCGTCACCGCCTGTCCGACTTGATCGGCTGGGCCGACCTGCTGGTGCATAATTACCCGGCCGCCCAGGCCGAGGCGCTGGGCCTTGACTACGGGGCGTTTCAGGCCATCAACCCGCGTCTCGTCATGTGTGCGGTCACGCCGTTTGGCCTGACCGGACCGTACAAAGATTACGCGGCCTACGAACTCACCGTCGCCCACGCCGGCGGCTGGGCCTGGCTCAGCCCGGGCGGTTCTGACCGGCCCGACCTGCCGCCGCTCAGAGCCGCCGGTCAGCAGGCCGACTTTCAGGGCGGTCTGGCGGCCGCTACCGCCTGCCTGGCCGCCTACTTTCGCGCCCTGCAAACCGGCCGGGGTGAACACATCGACCTGTCTGTCCAGTCCTATGTGGCGTCGTTTCTGGAGCACAACTTTGTCTTTTACACCTATCTGGGCTGGCACACCTCGCGGCTGGGCCGACGCCTGCAAGACCCGTGGAAAATCTTCGCGTGCCAAGACGGTCCGATTTTTCTGGCCGTGGCCGAAGAAGACCAGTGGCAGCGGCTGCAAGAGCTGATGGGCAACCCGGACTGGAGCCGTCAAGACCTGTTCCGCAACGCGGCCAGACGGGCCAGGAACAAAGAAGCCCTCCACCACCACCTGAACGCCTGGTTTCGGGACTGGAAGGTGGCCGACCTGTTCCGGGCCGGACAGGAGCAGCGCATTTGCTTTGCGCCGGTGTTCGATATGGCCCAGCTGGCCGAGCAGGAGCAGCTCAGAGCCCGCAATTTCTTTGTTGAGGTGTCCCACCCCAAGGCGGGCAGGCTGACCCACCTGGGTCCGCCCTACCAACTCGGCCGGCCGTGGTGGAAGATCCGCCGTCCCGCCCCGCTGCTGGGCGAGCATAACGCCGAGCGGCTTCAGGCCGCCGCACCAGCCCCGCCAGTCTCAGACTCGACTCCCCCGGCCCTGCCCCTGACTGGCGTCCGGGTGGCCGACTTCAGTTGGGTGTGGGCCGGCCCCTTCTGCACCGCGCACCTGGCCCATCTGGGGGCGGAGGTCATCAAAATCGAGTCCCGGGCACGGCTCGATCTGACCCGGCGTCTGCCGGCCAGCCCCAGAGGCATCAAACCCAGCGCCAACACCAGCGCCGTCTTCAACCAGTGGGCTCAGGCCAAGAAAAGCCTGCGGCTGGATTTCACCACGCCCGAAGGTCGGCGCATTGCCCGCGAGCTGATTCAGCACAGCGACGTGGTGGTCGATAATTTCGCCACCGGGGTGATGGACAAGCTGGGCTTTGGCTACGACGATCTCAAACAGCTCAAACCCGACCTCATCGTCGCCTCCATCTCCGGGTACGGCCATACCGGTCCGCAGAAAAACTACATGGCCTACGGTCCGGCCATCGCACCGCTGACCGGCCTGTCCTCCCTGACCGGCTATCCGGGCGGCCCGCCCGCCGAAGTCGGCCTCTCCTACGGCGACCCCAACGCCGGCATCAACGCGGCGGTCGCCATCTGTGCCGCCCTGGTTGCCCGCCAGCGAACCGGCGGCGGTCAGTATATCGACGTCTCGCTGTGGGAAGCGGTGGCCGCCCTGCTGCCCGAGGGCTGGATGGCCCACGCCATGAACGGCCAGCAGCCCGCCCGGCAGGGCAACCGCGACCCGTGGCTGGCCCCCCACAACTGCTTTCGGTGCGCGGGTGAGGACGAATGGGTGAGCATTGCCTGCGGGACCGACCAGGAGTGGCAGGCGCTGTGTCGGGCCATAGACCAGCCGGAACTCCTGCGCGACGCGCGCTTTGTGACGGCGGCCGACCGCAAGGCGCATGAAGACGATCTCGAAGAGCGGCTGACGGCCTGGACCTCGCGGCGCGACAAGTGGGATATCACCGAACGGCTCCAGGTGGCCGGGGTGGCGGCCTTCCCGTCAATGACCAGCCACGACCTTGACCGCGACCCCCACCTCACCGAACGCGGATTTTTTGTCCGCCTGCCGCATCCCGAGGTCGGCCGCCAGACCCACACCGGCATTCCCTGGCGGCTCAGCAGCGCGCCAAACGGGGTGCGGGCTCCCGCGCCGGTGCTCGGACAGCACACCGATGAGGTCATGCGCGACATCCTCGGCTACGCGGACGCGGAGATCGCCCGGCTCAGGCAAGACCGCATTCTGTTCTGAGTGCGTTCTGAGTTTGGCCTCGAACTTCGGCCGCTGAGGTGCTAGGCTTCAGCCGCACACACAAGGAGGGACGGATGCACTACGACCTACTGATTCGCAACGGAACGGTTATTGACGGCTCGGGCCTGCCCCGTTTTCGGGCCGACGTGGCCATCGCCCAGGGAAAAATTGCGGCCATCGGCCGTATTCGTGACAGCGCTGCAGAAGTCATTGACGCCGAGGGTCGTGTGGTCAGTCCCGGCTTTGTCGATGGCCACACCCACATGGACGCCCAGGTCTTCTGGGACCCGCTCGGCACCTGTTCGTGCTGGCACGGCATCACCAGCGTGGTCATGGGCAACTGCGGCTTCTCGCTCGCCCCGTGCGCGGAAAAGGACAAACTGCTGGTCATGCGCAACCTGGAGCGGGCCGAGGACATCGCCCCCCAGGCCATGGAAGCCGGCATTCGCTGGAGCTGGACGACCTTCCCGGAATACCTGGACGCGGTCGAGCGTCTGCCCAAGGGTATCAACTACGCGGCCTATATCGGCCACTCAGCCCTGCGCACCCACGTCATGGGCGAGCGCGCCTTCAGCCAGGAATCCAGCCCGGACGACCTGGCGGCCATGAAGCACGAGGTGCGTAGCGCCATCCGGGCCGGAGCGATCGGCTTTACCACCTCACGGACCAAAAATCATCAGACGCCCGACAACCAGCCGGTGGCCAGCCGCCTGGCCAGCTGGGACGAGGTGCGTCAACTCGTCGGCGTGCTGGGCGAGCAGAACGCCGGGGTGTTCGAGATCGCCAATGAGGACGCCCGGTTCGACCCCGACCGGGTTGACGAGTACATGGGGCGGCTCAAGGCCCTGGCCGTCGATACCGGTGTGCCGGTCACCTTCGGCATGTTCAGCAGCCGTCAGGCGCCCAATATGTGGCAGCCTTTCTTCCAGTTGGCCGATGACACGGCGGCGGCCGGCGGACGGATGTTCATTCAGGTCCACAGCCGGCCCCTGAGTGTGATCCTGTCGTTTGAGACGACCACGCCGTTTGACAAGCTGCCGGTGTGGTCCGATTTCCGCAAACTTCCGCTGGCCGAGCAGGAAGCCGGGCTGCGCGACCCGGAGCTGCGCGGCCGGCTGGTCGCCGCCGTGCGTCAGGCACCGAAGCGAAGCAACCAGGGCATTGGGGCCGAAGCCCGGGCGGCGAATTTCAAGTGGCTGTTTGTCATGGACGCGGCAACTCCGCCCTACCGCTCGGTGGCCGAGATTGCCGACGAGCGCGGCCAGGACCCGCTGGAAACTTTTCTCGATCTGGCCCTGGAGCAGCACCTGCAACGCTTTTTCTTGCAGCCCTTGGTCAACCACAACCAGGACCACGTGCTGGAGATGATGCGCCACCCCCGCTCGGTCGTCACCTTCTCGGACTCCGGGGCTCACGTGTCGCAGATCATGGACTCCTCGCTCCAGACCCATGTGCTGAGCCACTGGGTCCGCGACAAACAGGCGCTGAGCCTGGAAGAGGCTGTGCATCAGCTGAGCTTTGTGCCGGCCTCACAGTGGGGTCTGACCGGGCGCGGCCTGCTGCGGGAGGGCTGGCAGGCCGATGTGGTGATTTTTGATCCCGCAACGGTCGGCCCCCGGCTCCCCCAGGTCACCCACGATCTGCCGGCCGGGGCGCGACGCCTGAAGCAGAAAGCCGACGGTTTTCTGGCCAGCATCGTCAACGGCCAGGTGGTGCTGCGCAACGGCGAACACACCGGCGCCCTGCCCGGCCAGCTGCTGCGCGGTCCGGCCGCCCGGCGCTGAGTGCAGCCATGACGGGCGGGCGTCCCTGCCCGCCCGTACCGCCTCCGATCCTCAACCGCGCCATGCAGCGATCCGTCAGCATCGCCTTCCAGACCGACAAGCCCATCACATCCTACGGGCCGCTGGCCAAAACCGTTGAGGACTTTGGTTTCGGCGGCGTGAGCGTGTACAACGACATGCTCTATCAGCCCGCCTGGCTGCCCCTGCTGGAAATCGCCCGACACACCACCCGCGTCCGTATCGGCCCCGCAGCAGTCAACCCGTTTACCTGCCACCCCATCAACATTGCCGGCAACATCGCCCTGCTTGACGAGGCCTCACACGGCCGCGCCTACCTGGGCTTGGCGCGGGGAGCGTGGCTGGACTTTGTCGGCATACACGCCCAGCGGCCGGTGACCGCGTTGCGGGAAGCCTTCGGCTGTATCCGTCACCTCCTCAGTCAATCGCCCGAACCCTATGTCGGGCAGGTGTTCTCGCTGGCCGGTGGCGAGGCCCTGCGGTGGCAGATCGCGCGGCCCGATGTGTCCTTTTTGTTGGGGACGTGGGGCGAGCAGACCCTGACGGCCTGCGCCGAACACATCACCGAGGTCAAACTCGGCGGGACGGCCAATCCGGCTGCGGTGTCTCAGATGCGGAGCGTCCTGGAGAGCAGCGCGACTCACAGCCAGCGGGGCTCGGACGCCATCGGCCTTGTTGTCGGCGCGGTGACGGTGGTCGATACGGACGGCAAAGCGGCCCGCGATCTGGCACGCCGAGAGGCCGCGCTGTATCTGCCGGTTATCGCCGAGCTGGACCGCAGCCTGGATATTGAGCCGGAATTGCTGACCCGCATCAGAGCGGCCAGCGATGCCTACGATTTCAAACGGGCCGGGAGCTATATCTCCGATGACTTGCTGCGGCGGGTGGCGTTCGCCGGAACGCCCGAGCAGGTGGCGGACCAGGCTGCGGCCGTGTTTGAGGCAGGAGCGCGGCGGGTCGAGTTCGGCACGCCCCACGGCCTGACCACCGCAGAGGGTCTGCGCTTATTGGGCGAGCGGGTGTTACCGGTGTTGAGCGAGTGTGTCGATCAAAGCTGAATACATTTACAGGGAGCGTCAGATTCATTATATCTTGAGTCGAAATGAGAACTTATGGCCGCGAGCAATGAAAAAATAAGGGCTTCTCGCAGATCAACGCCGCTATGGGTAATTTCATTATTCGTATCGATCTCAGAAGCAACGCTCGGTGCAGCTGCGACTCAGACGGCCGGACCCATTCAGGTAACGCTCACAATTTTTGCTGTTTTGTTTCCTGCTTTGATCGCTGCTGGATTCTTTGCTGTCCTCTGGTGGAAGCCATATGCTTTCTATCCACCGAGCGAATACGGGGAACATGTGAATGTAGAACAGTACATCAAAGCGATGAGCGGTGTAGCTGGTCCACTTGTGAAAGAAACGAAGGACATACAGGATGAAGGCTTAGAGACTTTTGGCAATCCTGACCGTCTCACCCTTTTGTTCAAAGTGAAAAGCTCTACATGGATCCGAAGTACAAAGGCGATGCAAGCATATGGAGGTTGCGTCGTCCAATTTTCGACGAAGTCTCTCATGCCAGACGGCTCATGGAATGTTGCCGAAGCCGCCACATACGTGCCAGGCGTTACAATTCAAAACGAACCTGAAGGCGAAGGCAAATTTTTAGCGCCACTAAACAATGACACACAATAAGCAAACGGTATTCATATCCTACTCTTGGTCTGACGCAGCCTTCGCCCAACGTGTCCGAAGCATGGTGCAGGCCGCTGGCTTTCGGCCTTGGATAGATTTTGAAAGACTTGATTTAGAACAGCCTCTTGAACCACAATTGAGCCGAGCGATTTCATCTACTGATTGGATTGTTTTTTTAGATTCGCCTCGCGCAAGGTCATCTCAGTGGGTGCAATTAGAATTAGAGCTAGCAAACCAGATGGGAAAGCCGATAGTATTGCTTCCGATAAGACACGATTCAATTGCTCGCTTCACCCCCGCAGAATCGCCGTTCCGTCACAACCTGGGATCAATATGCAGCGCTCTGTGTTCTTTGCTCGAAACTCCAGTCAGCTTCCGATGAAATCGAAGCCAGCGAACACGCTTCACTTTACAATCGTCGCACACGAATGAGGCTCTGACGCTTGGCGCGAATGGCGTCACGAGAGAACCGTGTCCAGGGATCATATCTTTACTCTTAAGTGAACAGAATACCTCCCAAAAGACATAGAGCGAGTCTTGCCTGCAAAATCGCAGAGCGACATCAGACATGCGATAAGGCAGGGGAAGAGATTGCCGGAGAGCTTATGGATGAGCAGCCTCAACAAGCAGACGCCCGAGTAAGGCTGCAGACCGTTAGCCGCAGAGGCGCAAAGAATTTACTCGTCCGTCACGCAGCCCTCGGAGGCGTTCTTCACGCTCTTGATATATTTGTACAGCGTCCCGCGCGTCGCCTTGTACGGCGGCATGGTCCACTGTGCCTGACGGCGTGCCATCTCCTCGTCACTGACGGCAACGTCGAGGATGTTCTGCTCCGCATCAATGGTGATGATGTCGCCGTCCTGAATCAGGCCGATCGGGCCGCCCTCCTGCGCTTCGGGGACGATATGACCGATGAGGAACCCGTGCGAGCCGCCGGAAAAACGTCCGTCGGTCAAGAGCGCAACGCCCCCACCCAAGCCGGCCCCCACCAGGGCTGAGGTGGGGGTCAGCATTTCCGGCATGCCCGGTCCGCCTTTCGGACCCTCGTAGCGAATAACCACGACATCGCCGTGTTCGATCTCGTGGCGTTCGAGCGCGTGCAGCATATCCTCTTCCGAGTCGAAGACCTTGGCCGGTCCAGTGAAAACCAGACCTTCTTTACCGGTGATTTTGCCCACCGCCCCGCCTGGCGCCAGATTGCCCTTGAGAATACAGATATGCCCCGTCTCTTTAATCGGACGCTCAATCGGCTGAATGATGTCCTGTTCGTCCGGGAGTCCGGGCAGATCGCGCAGGTTTTCGGCCAGGGTCTTGCCCGTCACCGTCAGGCAGTCACCGTGCAGCAGCCCTTTGTCCAGGAGGTACTGCATCACCGCCGGGGTGCCGCCGATGTTATGCAGATCTTCCATCACGTACTTGCCGCTGGGTTTGAGGTCGGCCACATACGGCACGCGGTCACTCACCGCCTGGAAGTCGTCGATGCTGAGTGCCACGTCAACGGCGCGCGCCATGGCGATCAGATGCAGCACGGCGTTGGTCGAGCCGCCGAGCGCCATGACCATGACCATGGCGTTTTCGAACGCCTGACGGGTCATGATATCGCGCGGTTTGATATCCTGCTCCAGCAAGGCGCGTATCGCCTGTCCGGCCCGCAGGCTCTCGTCGAGCTTGCCGGGGTCGGTGGCTGGCGTCGAGGAGCTGAACGGCAGGCTCATGCCCAGCGCTTCAATGGCTGAGGCCATGGTGTTGGCGGTGTACATGCCACCACACGCCCCGGCGCCGGGGCAGGCGTGGCGGACGACATCCTGGCGCTCGGCGTCGGTGATGGTGTTGGCAATATACTGGCCATAGCACTGGAACGCCGACACGATATCGAGCGTCTTCCCGCCGCTGTGACCGGGGCGGATGGTGCCGCCGTAGATCATCAAGGCCGGGCGATTCACCCGTCCCATCGCCATGATGACGCCGGGCATGTTCTTGTCGCAGCCGGGGATGGTGATGAGGCCGTCATACCATTGCGCACCCATGACGGTTTCGATGGAGTCGGCGATGAGGTCGCGCGATTGCAGCGAGAAGCTCATGCCGCTCGTGCCCATGGAGATGCCGTCCGACACCCCAACCGTGTTGAAACGCATCCCGACCATGTCAGCGGCACCCACGCCCTCTTTGACCTTCGTGGCGATGTCGCCCAGGTGCATGTTGCACGGATTGCCGTCGAACCACACGCTGGCGATACCGACTTGAGCGCGCTGCATATCCGCTTCAGTCAGCCCCGTGGCGTACAGCATAGCCTGAGACGCCCCTTGCGATTTGGGCTGGGTGATGTGGGCACTGGTACGATTGAGTTGTGTGTCAGTCATAACGATTCCTCACGGAAAACCGCTCAGGACGCGGCGGATAGAAATGACGGCCATTCATGCGGAATGGGCGACCTCGCAAAAGAGTGTTGTAGTGGAGTGACGACGCAGTCTACTGAGAAGCCCCAGAACTGTCAACGTATACTGCGAGATGGAGCGATGCTGGGCCGCAGCGAAGCATCCCACCAACATGCCCTGGAGCCCGTGCAGCTGCTCCTCGTTTTTGCTGACCAAACGCGCTACCCTGGGCCGATCTTTTGCAAGGAGCAACACATGACCATCGACCAACACAACGATTTGGAGGCGATCCGCCAGCTTAAAGCGCGCTATTTCCGATTGATGGACACGCAGCAGTGGGATCTTTTGCGGGAATGTTTCGCCGCCGATATTTCGGCGCTATACGAAGGCGCGCCGCGCGCCAGCCAGGACCTGCCGCGCGACATCGAGATCGCGGGTCGCGACGCCCTGGTTGACGGCATCCGCACGCTGCTGACCGGCGCAAAATCGATACATCAGGGCTATATGCCGGAAATCGAACTGACCAGCCCAACGACCGCACACGGTGTCTGGTCGATGTTCGACGACGTGCGCCTGTCGACCTGCAACTTTAAGGGCTGGGGGCATTATCACGAAGACTATGTGAAGGAAGATGGCCGCTGGAAGATGAAAAAGATTCACCTGACCCGCCTGCACACAGAGGAAGAATGGCTGTAGCCCGGTCTTTGCCGAAGCCGCAGCCTGGAAACCATGTCATACCTGTAGGGGGCAATGCGTATGCCTGAGTTAACCGACTTGAGGGATCAAACCTGCATCGTCGGCATCGGCGAGACAGACTATACGCGCGGCACGCCCAAGAGCGCGCTCGAACTCGCCCTGGAGGCGTCAATGGGCGCTATTGAGGACGCCGGCCTGCGGCCCGAAGCCATCGACGCGGTGATTCTCCCAAACGGCGCCGGGAGCGGCGGCACAGCAGGTGATTTTTGCGCCAACCTGGGACTGCAAGATTTGCACTACACCGCCTCCCTCCAGGAAATGGGTGGGGCCATGTGTGTGTCCGCGGTTGAGTCCGCTGCGGCCGCGCTGGCCAGTGGCATTGCGCAGTATGCGTTGATTCCCCTGGCCAGCCGGTTCTATTCCGGACGGAGAGCCCGGAACGTGACGTCTGACCCTGGAACGGGACTGCAAGCGGCCGCAACTATCCGGGACTACTATGCGCCGTTCGGCGTGGCAGCTCCGCCCCAACATTATGCGTGGATGGCGCAGCGCCATATGCAACTGTATGGCACGACCCACGAGCAACTGGGTGCCGTGGCAGTGGCGATGCGTAAACACGCCCAGCTGCATCCCAACGCCCTTATGCAGCGGGCTCCGCTCACTCTGGAGGATTACCTGTCGTCACGGTGGATCAGCTATCCCTACCGGCTCTTGGATTGCTGTCTGGAGACCGATGGCGCGGCAGCCTTACTCATGACGACCGCTGAGCGGGCCAAAGATCTTCGCAAGCAGCCTGTGTATGTGACGGGTGTGGCGTCGGGCCACCCTTTTCCACCCCACGACATTCCCAACCGACCAGATATCCTCACAATCGGGCTCGACTTTTGCGCCTCGCGCGCCTACGCGATGGCGGGGGTCCAGCCAAGCGATATGCATTTCGCCGAGATTTATGACTGCTTCACCGGGCAGGCCATTTTGCAAATCGAGTCGGCAGGCTTCTGCAAGAAAGGCGAAGGGGGAGCGTTCGTTGAAAACGGACGGATCGAACTCGGCGGCGCACTGCCCGTGAATACGCACGGCGGTCTGCTCTCACAGGCGCACAATACCGGCATGAACCACCTGGTTGAGGCCGTCGTGCAACTCCGCCACGAGGCCGGCTCGCGTCAAGTGCAAGACGCCGAGCTGGGGGTGGTGACCGGCTGGGGAGGTCACGGGCATGGGTCGATCGCGATTCTACGTCACTGAGGGAGTCTGACCATGACGGCTGAGCATGCAGCACAGGCCCCTCGACTGCCCGTCTTGCAGGGCTACACAAAGGAATTCTATGCCTGGTGTCAGCAGCGGGAGCTGCGTTTTCAACGCTGTCGGCAGTGTGGAACGTGGCGACATCCGCCGCGGCTCATGTGCACCAGCTGTCACTCCCTGGAGTGGGAATGGGCGCCGACAAAAGGGACGGGCAAGGTCTATTGCTGGACGACCGTGTATCAGGCGCTTGACCCGGCGTTCGCCGAGGACGTTCCGTATGCAGCAGTGGTGGTCGAACTGGATGAAGGGCTGCGACTCACAACCTGGGTGACAGGGGTAGCGCCCGATGAGCTACAAGTCGGCATGCCGGTCGAAGTCTGGTTCGACAAGGTCAGCGACGACGTGACGCTGCCTAAATTCAAACCTCAGCTTACCCCTTGAGTTGCGCAGGGGGCGATTGCGCTTCGAGGTCGAAGCGGTGCCGGCGCCGGTGAAGACCGACGACCCGGCACCGCCTCTTCAGCATGGTGGGCGCTGACACCTGGCCCACGATAGGCTATAGTCCGGCCGTCCCTCACCGGAAATAAAGGCAACTTTCACTGATATTCGAGCAGAGGAGAGCAGATGAAGCCGATCAGGATTGACCCCGCTACCGGACGGAAGATCTTTAACACCCGTGCTGCCAGCACGATGGACGATGTGGTCGGGAGAGGCTACTCGGTCACCCAGGATGCGTCGCTCAAGACGCTTCCGCCGCAGCCGCCAGGCGCGGTGTTCAACGCCGAGGAGCAGGCGAAGTATCGCGCCTTCAAGGAGGCGCGCCGGGGGGCGGCAGACTACATGGCGATGGAGGGCGAGTTCAGCACCTACCTTGAGGACGTGTACTCCGCAGACCCGATCCCTCGCGACGCGCTGGCCGACGAGTGCGAAATCCTGGTCGTGGGCGCCGGCTTCGCCGGGCTGTTGTTGTGGCACAAGCTGAGCCAGGCCGGGTTTATCGACGTGCGGTTCTGTGAGAAGGGCGGCGATGTCGGCGGGACCTGGTACTGGAACCGCTATCCGGGCATTGCGTGTGATGTGGAGTCGTACAGTTACTTTCCGTTACTGGAGGAGATGGGCTACTTCCCGTCGATGAAATTTGCGTCGGGGTTTGAGATCTTCGAGTACTGCCAAAAAATGGCCGAAAAGTTCGGCTTCTATGACCGCTGTCTCTTCCACACCACGGTGGAGAAGACCGAGTGGGACGAAGACGCCGGGCGGTGGATCGTGTACACCAACCGTGGCGACGCCATGCGGGCACGCTACCTGATTCAGGCCAACGGGATCCTCACCACACCGAAGCTGGCCCGTATCGAGGGCATGGAGACGTTTCAGGGCGAGTCGTTCCACACCTCGCGCTGGCGCTACGATGTCGCCCTGGACGGCAAGCGGGTCGGGATCATCGGGACCGGGGCGACTGCGGTGCAGGTCATTCCGGAACTGGCCAAGGTCGCGGCTGAGCTGCACGTCTTCCAGCGCACGCCGTCGACGATCGACGTGCGCGACCAGCGCGAAACGAAACAGGAGGAGATCGACGAGTGGTCGCATGAACCGGGCTGGGCGAGAGCCCGCCGGAAGCGCTTCGCCCGTATCTCTGAGGGCCGCACGGCGATCCAGGCCAACGACGACTACCTGGCCGGCAGGGTCGCGGATTTCAGGAAGCGCAAAAAGCACACAACCAAGCTGACGCGCGAGGAACGGGTCCAGAAACAGCTGAACACGAACTTTCGGATCATGGAACAGATCCGAGCCCGCGTAGACACCATCGTGGAGGACCCCAAGACGGCGGCGGCCCTCAAGCCCTACTACCCGTACGGCTGCAAGCGACCGACGTTCCACGACGAATACCTGCCGGCGTTCAACAAGCCGCACGTTCATCTGGTGGACACCGCACCGGCCGGCGTGAGCCAGATCAGCGAGAGCGGCGTCGTGCATGACGGAGTCGAGTATCCGCTCGATGTGTTGATCTATGCGACCGGGTTCCAATGGATGGCGTCCGGTTTATTCAACACGACGCTGGGGCGCGACGGTCGCACCATCCAGGAGACCTGGGATGCCGAGGGCACCAAGACCTTTCTGGGTATCCACGCTCGGGGCTTCCCGAACCTCTTCATTGTGACCGGACCCCAGGGCGGTGGCGGCAGCTTTAACTTCACCGACGCCATCGACGCTCACGGCGACTACATCGTGTGGATGCTGTCGACCATGCGTGACCAGGGCAGGACAATCGTCGACATTCACAGCCAGCCGCAAGAGGACTACGCCCAGCATTGCCGCCAGGCAGACATTGTATCGGCGCCGCTGCGAGACTGTCTGTCGTACTACAACGGACACGGCGACGCTGAGCCCGGCAGCCTGGCCTATTACGGCGGTGGCCGCTGGCACAAGTTCCGTATCGCCGCGCAGGACACACTCGAGCCGTACCGCTTTGGTCCGGCAGAGGTGCGACATGGTTCCCCCGCTGACGACCGATGAGACCAGCTTAGTCGAGATTGCCAGGACGTTTGCTGCCGAACATATTGCGCCCCACGCGGCAGACTGGGAACTCAATCGAACCGTCCCGGTCAAGACTTTTCGGGAGGCTGCGAGAGTAGGCCTCACCGGCGTTCTCGTGCCCAAGGCGTTGGGCGGCCACGGGGCCAGCCATGTGGCCGCGGCCAAGGTGCTTGAAGAACTGGCCGGCGCGTGTTTCGCCTTCACCTTCGGCTTGTGGGTCCACAACAATTTGCTGAACAGCATCGCCCGGAACGGTACTCCCGAACAGATCGCTCGCTACGTCCCGGCGATGCTTGCGGGCGAACGCATTGGCGCTTTCTGTCTGACTGAGCCCGGAGCCGGCAGCGACGCTGCCGCCCTTACGACGCGTGCGGAAAAATCGGCTGACGGCTGGCGTCTCAGCGGAGAGAAAGCCTGGGTGACCAACGGCGTACAGGCGGATGTGTTCGGGGTGTATGCCCAGACCAACCCTGCCCGGGGGTGGCGGGGCATTGCCGGCTTTTTGGTGGGTGGCGACGCGCCGGGCCTTGTCCGAGAAGCGCCCTATACCTTACTCGGCGGGCACGCGATGGGCGTCACGGGATTGCGCTTGACCGACTGTCCTGTCCCCGAGGCGGACCTGTTGTTCGGCCCCGGAGACGGGTTCAAGGCCGCCATGCGCGGCATCACTATGGCCAGAACGTTTGTTGGGGCCGGCTGCTGTGGCATCCTCACCTCCAGTTTGCAGACCGCCTTAAGGTATGGCGCCAAGCGACAGGCGTTCGGCAAGCCACTGCTGAGCTTCCAAGGTTTGCAGTGGGAACTGGCGGATGTGGCGACAGATCTTGAGGCTGCTCGCCTGCTGACCTATCAGGCTGCGACAGCCCTGGATCGAGGGGAGGCGGCGGTTGCGGAAGCGGCGCACGCCAAGAAGTTTGCCAGCCGAGTCGCGCTGACAGGCGTGTCGCAGTGTATGCAGGCGATGGGGGCGGTGGGCCTGCGAACCGACACTCCGCTCGCCCGTCATCTCGCCACAGCCAAGATGACGCACTATCTGGATGGGGCGACGGAGATTCAGAACATCGTGATAAGCCGCGCCCTGCTCAAAGAGTATGGAATCGACGTGTGATGACGAGCGAGCCCCGTCCCCAGAGCGATTCGCCATTAGGTGTAGCCGTGTAGGTCGGGTTAGCCGCAGGCGTAACCCGACAGCCCGTACGTGTCGGATTACGCTCCGCTAATCCGACCTACTCCAGCCTATCGGGAGACGCTCTGGGGGTCTCGCAGCAAGGGCTCACCCGACCGGGGCCACCGCACCACTCCTCGTGTCTCCGTCTGTCTCGGACTCAGTGACAAGCCCACAATGAGACGGCGGCCTTGAAGTGTCTCAAGGCCGCCGTCTTGGAACGTCTACGTTTTGGGACGCGGGTGCTTTTTGCCCGAAACTCCACTCTGCTTCCGGCTGCCCGTTAAACCCCGTTTTCTGAGGCGCTCAGGACGCGGCGGCGACCTCCGCGCGGTTCTCCTCCTCGAACACGAAGCCCTCATAGCCCTTGGCGGCAACCTCGGAGAGGCGCTCGAAGTAGAGCGGGCCGCCCAGGTGGACCTGGAACTGGCGGGGCTTGCCCGGGATGTTGGCCCCCGTGTACCACGAGTCGGTGAGGGGGTAGAGCGTCTCGTTGGCCAGCTCGGTGACCTCCTGGTCCCAGAGCTTCTCGGAGTCGGGAGTCGGCTCAATAGCGCCCAGACCCTTGTCGCGCAGGTAGCGCACGCAGTTGCCGATCCACTCCGTCTCGCGCTCGGCGCCGAGCGGCATGTTGTACAGCACCGAGGGCGAGCCCGGGCCGTGGATCAGAAAAAGATTGGGGAAGTCGGCGATCGCCATGCCGAGGTAGGTGGTGAAGCGGCTGCTCCACTTGTCTTTCAGGCTGACGCCGCCACGCCCCTTGGGGTTGAGACGCAGCAGGGTGCCGCTGATGGCATCGAAGCCGGTTGCCAGCACGATCATGTCGAGGGGATGGTCGCCCGTTGCGGTGCGCACGCTTGTTTGCGTGACTTCTTGAATCGGGTCTTCGCGCAGGTCGACCAGGCTGACGTTGTCGCGGTTGAAGGTTTCGTAGTAGCCGTTGTCGAGGATCTGACGCTTGGTGCCCAGATAGTAGTCGGGCATCAGCTTGGCGGCGATCTCGGGGTCACGCACGGTCTCACGGATCTTGCCGCGTATGAAATCGGCCAATGTGCGGTTGGCCTCCTTGTTGGTCAGGAGGTCGGCATAGCTGCCGAACAGGAGGTGGAAGCTGCCCTTCTGCCACAGCTCTTCGTACAGCGCCTGGCGCTGCTCGGGCGTGTCCTCGGCGGCCAGGCGCGTGGTCATCTCGAACGGCATGCCCACGGGGTGGGCATGCATCGTCGCCCGAACCGCGTCCCAATTTTCGCGGGCGTGCTGTATCAGTTCGGGTTCGAGAGGGCGGTTGCGAGCCGGGATGCTGTACTGCGGCGTACGCTGGAACACCGTCAGGTGCGCCGCCTCGCGGGCGATCTCGGGAATCGACTGCACTCCCGAGGAACCGGTCCCGATCACGCCGACGCGCTTGCCGGCAAAAGAAACGGGATCCTGCGGCCAACGGCCGGTGTGGTAGCACTCGCCGGCGAAATCGTCGAACCCGGGGAAGTCGGGCTTGTGCGGCGCCGAGAGGGTGCCGACCGCGCAGATCAGAAACTGGGCCGAGACGTGCTCGCCGGCGCTGGTCTCAACCGTCCAGCGCTGCGTCGCTTCGTCGTAACGCGGGTTGCGCACCCAGGTCTCAAGCTGGATGTCCCGGCGCAGGTCAAACCGATCAGCGACATGATCGACGTAGGCCAGTACCTGGGCTTGGCTGGGCTGGGTCTCGGCCCAGTCCCACTCCTGCATCAGCTCTTCCGAGAAGGTGTAGCAGTAGAAGGGACTGCCCGGACCATCGACCCGTGCTCCGGGATAGCGGTTCCACCACCAGGTGCCGCCTACGCCGCCGGCGGCGTCGTACACGCGCACCGAGAGGCCCATCTCGCGCAGGTGGTGCAGGGCGTACAGGCCGCCCACGCCCGCTCCGATGATGACTGCGTCATAGTGTTTGACCGCTCCGTTTCCCTGTGGGTGTTGATCCGTGTTTGCCATGCTGTTTTCTCCTTTGCTCCCCGCTTTCTAGCACGGGTGTCCGATGGATAGCTAGGGGAGTGGGTGTCAGGAACTTGGCGGTTCCGCAGCCCAGCATGAATTCCATACGGAACCGAAAGGCAGACGCACGGGGGTAGGCAGGGTGTGTATCTTTGTTAGTCTGGCGCTGAATAGAGCAGAGGGAGGGCGCTGGTGTGACTCACTCACGAATGTTGCGATTGGGCGCGTTCATGCGGCCGGTCAGCCTCCATACCGCAGCCTGGCGCTATCCGGGCGCGTGGCCGGATGCGAATTTCAATTTCCAGCACCTCAAACGCTTCGCCCAGACGCTGGAGCGCGGACGGTTCGACGCGTTCTTCATGGCGGATCATCTGGCCGTGCTCAACATGCCCATGGACGGCCTCAAGCGCAGCGCGACCGCCACCGCCACCTCCTTCGATCCCTTAACGCTGCTGCCTGCCCTGGCCGTCGTGACTGAGCACCTGGGGCTCATCGCCACCGCCTCCACGACCTACAACGAGCCGTATCATATTGCGCGGAAGTTTGCCTCGCTGGACCACATCAGTGGCGGGCGGGCGGGCTGGAACGTGGTGACCTCGGGCAACCCGCATGAGGCTATGAATTCCGGTCGTGAGGAACATGTTGCGCATGCTACCCGGTATCGCCGGGCGCGGGAATTCTTTGACGTTGTGACGGGCCTGTGGGACAGCTGGGCCGACGACGCGTTTATTCGAGATGTGGAGGCAGGGGTGTATTTTGACCCGGACAAGCTCCACGTTCTAGACCATCGGGGAGAGTTCCTGAACGTGCGCGGCCCGCTGAACATCGGACGCCCGATTCAGGGCTGGCCGGTCATTGTCCAGGCCGGCGCCTCGGAAGCCGGCCGCCAGCTCGCGGCGGAGACCGCCGAGGCCATCTTCGCGGCCGGAAACAACATCACCGCTGCCCGCGCATTCTACGCGGATGTCAAAGGACGCATGGAGAAGCTTGGTCGCTCACCTGAGCATCTGAAGGTCTTGCCCGCCGCGTTTGTCGTCGTTGGTGATACCGCGAGCGAGGCCCTGGAGAAGCGCGCGCGGCTCGACAGTCTCGTGCACTACGATAGCGCGATCGCCTCCCTTTCAATCGCCCTCGGCCATGACGCGTCCGGCTTTGACCCGGATGGGCCTCTGCCAGAGATTCCAGAAAGCAATGCCAGCAAGAGCAGCCGGGAGCGAGTCGTGGAACTCGCCCAGCGGGAGCATCTGACCGTCCGGCAATTGGCCCAGCGCGTCGGCGGCTACAGCGGTTTGGCGTTTGTCGGCACGCCGTCGATGATCGCCGATCAAATGGAGGAGTGGCTGCTGACCGATGCCTGTGACGGCTTCAATGTCACATTCCCCTATCTGCCGGCCGGGCTCGACGACTTTGTCGAGCGTGTTGTGCCGGAACTGCAGCGGCGCGAAATCTTTCGGCGGGAATACGAAGGGACGACCTTGCGCGAGAATCTCGGATTGCCGCGCCCACGGAATCGCTTCTTCTGAAAGGTTTAGAATCGGATCTTTTCAAAGGAGAAACAGCATGGACATGACTGATCGGCTTGACCCGGAACTGGCAGGACCGCTTGAGGCATTTCTCAGCCTGACGGGCGGCGGGTTCAGCCTGCGCGATATTCCAGCCGCCCGGCAGAGGAGAAATGAGCTGGCGGCGGCTCAGATGGCCACGGCGCCCATCATCGAGGGGATCACCTCTGAGGATAGGCATG
Source organism: Deltaproteobacteria bacterium (assembly GCA_012271025.1). The sequence goes on from JAAXHF010000523.1 coordinate 17,724, forward strand.
TGCCGGGTCCTCCGGGCGACCCTGATGTTTTTGTTCGCATGTATCAGCCGGCGGATCGGCCGGCCACGCTGCCGGCCCTGGTGTGGATTCACGGCGGCGGCTATGTCCTGGGCAGGGTCGAGCAGGATGATCCATTGGCCAAGCATCTGTCCAAAGTCGCCGCCTGTGTAGTCGCCTCGGTTGAATACCGGCTTGCTCCGGAGCATCCGCATCCTGCACCGGTCAAGGATTGTTATGCCGCGCTCAAGTGGTTCGCAGCCCATGCCGACGAGTTCGGTGTCGATGCATCACGCATTGCGATCGGCGGAGCAAGCGCGGGCGGTGGACTGGCGGCCGGGCTGGCACTGTTGACCCGCGACCGGGCTGAGGTTGAGCTGGCGTATCAACTCTTGATCTATCCGATGATAGACGACCGGAATGTCGCTCCGGCCAGTGAGACGGCTCCTGATACGTTTGTGTGGAGCCGGGAAAACAACCTGATGGGTTGGCGCGCGTATCTCGGACATGAGCCGGGTGGAGCGGACGTGTCTCCGTATGCTGCGGCTGCTCGGGCGACGGACTTGTCTGGCTTGCCGCCGGCGTATATTCCGGTCGGCGATCTGGACCTGTTCCTGGATGAGAATATCGACTACGCGCGCCGTCTTCTGGCGGCTGGAGTGCCGACTGAACTGCACGTCTACCCGGGCGGATACCACGGTTTTAATGGCTTCGCTCCTGGGGCGGACATTGTCCAGCGTTTCAATACCGAGCGCGATCAGGCGCTCAGGCGAGCACTGCATCGCTGAGAGGTTTTAGAGCAACTCACCATTATGTGTAGCCGTGTAGGTCAGGTTAGCCGGAGGCGTAACCTGACATCCCGTACTTGTCGGATTACGCTCCGCTAATCCGACCTACTACACTGAACTGCACGTCTACCCGGGCGGATACCACGGTTTTAATGGCTTCGCTCCTGGGGCGGACATTGTCCAGCGTTTCAATACCGAGCGCGATCAGGCGCTCAAGCGAGCGCTGCATCGCTGAGTTGAAGAAGCTCCCCAGCTCGGCAAGTCTCGGAGGATTTTTAGCCGAATTTCGTCTGGTTGCTTCGATTCTTCATGCTACCAAGTGCCAGAAAGGAGTCTTTCCACCAGCTGGTAGAAATCTGTACTCGAATTTCTATCAGCAACATCGGGCTTTTCTTTATGATCTATTTCAACAACCATCTTCGCGTTAGTGATCGCATCTTGAGTGAGCGTTTTTAACCTCCGATACACCTTGTCATCACTCTTATCATAAGGCTGCCCGAAAGCTGTCCTCCATTCCCTATCCAACTCTTCATCAATTACCGCGTCACAATCCCTAAACGACCGTGAGGTTCTTTTAAAATGAGCCAAGAACCAAATCTCGAAAGCTGGGTTAGACAGATAGAGTGTAATGTCATTACGACTCGCTTCTTGGCGAGCCGCCTCAAGATCCTTTTTCACCTGAGGATTTTCCAACGATTCGGTATCGAGTACGCAAAGAACGGCGTCCATTTCTTTACGCTGCGCATTCTTCTTGTCGATTGCTCGCTTGACAATTTGACTCCGCGTCCCTCCCTTCCCGGCAACTACTTTAATTGCGAATGCCTGACTGATAGCTCCTAGGCGCTTGAGGCCATCGAGGTAATTTCTTTCGGTTTCTCGACCCTCACAGACGATTAAGATAGTCTTCTTGAGTTTCCTTCTTTGAGATATGCGCTTTGTCCTTTTTCATATCATTTTGTATCGAGCAGTATTGATTCTATTTAGAGGTCTTCAAAGAAGGGACCAAAGTTTGGAACAGCTCCATATCTTCCTGCTAAATAATTTTTCTCAAAAGCAGTATTTTTTCGCGGTCGAGAGTCAACGTTAAAATCGTATAAGGAAAAGAACTCAGTGGCTCCATTTGCTCGTTTTTCTGTCAGCCAAATCTGGTCCCGTCGTAATAGTGTCCGATCCATGACAGAACTATCATGAGTGGTAAAAACCAGTTGTGCACCCTTCGTATTTCTTTCTGGACTTTGAAACAGCTCGATAATTTTCCGTGTCAGCAGCGGGTGCATACTACAGTCGAGTTCATCAATCACGAGGAAGTCCCCATCTGACAAGGCCGATAAGATAGACCCTGCCAAGGCAAAGAAACGCTGTGTTCCATTTGACTCATCTTCCTCTAGGCTGAAAGATATCGGGGTTTCTCCATCATTGAGTAAGTGTTCCGTAGCAACTGAGAAATGTGTCACCTTTTCGTCGCCTGCTAATTTCTGCAAAGTGACAAGTACCTCACGCAATTCTTTAGGAGCATCTTCGGGAATTCTTGTCATCGCTTCTTCTTCCCTTACCGTTAGACTATTTATTCCGAGGTCGGCCTCTCTTACGAACCGGACGGCATGACTTCGAAGCTCTTTATCTTCACTTATCCTCTTTGCGGTGGACTGTCCAAGGTGCATCGGTGGGTATGAAAGGTCAAGAATCCAGAATGCTTCACGAAACCAGAGATATAGAGGTTTCACCGCCTCAATATTCAGCTCCGCCGCTCGCGACAGCACGAGGCCGTTGTCACGTGTTTTTTCCTTAAGCAGGCTTTCATTCCTCTTAAGTGGCCCTCGAAAAGCCCATGATGTGTCTCCGCTAACCTTATCACGCAACCTTTGTAGCCATTTTGATTCTCGTTTTTTCCCTTGCGGCTGAACGAAGAGCCATTCATCATGCACTTGCTCTCTTGTCGCGGAAAATCCATAGACAAAAATATCGCCTTCTATGAGTAGGGTGATCTCGAATTGGGAGGGCTCTTGTACAGTTGAGGTGTCTAGCCGGAACGGAGAAATGAATTCGATGCTATCGCCCAGGTTCATCCGAGTGGCTGAAAACAGGACGAAGCGTTCCATCGCCCGCATTGCCTTCACAAGGTTACTTTTTCCGGAAGCATTTGCTCCATAGATTGATGCTACTTTGGACAGTCGAAATTTTTCCCCACACTCGATGAGGGAGTCCTGGTGAGCAACGTCCTTGCCCGCTACGAGTGATAGCGTCTGTTCCTCGCGGAATGATCGATAATTCTTAACACTGAATTGAATTAACATTTTAGATCACTCCTTGCCCGTGCAGGACCATTGAACCGCATAGCTTAACAGAAACGACGACTCATGAATTTTTTCTGCACGGTGAGCTATTTTATCGTACTCTGACACTCACGAAAAGGCATTTTGTGCAACATTATGGACAAAATGCCTTCTTTATTGACGCATATCCCTCACAAGAACGGACCAGTGTCTTCCATTGTTCGTCCGTCCATTCGTCTGTTGTAAGCGAGGTGGTGCGGGGTCATGAAACACGGCCGGGGGAATGTACCCGGCCGTGTCTTATGTGCGGAATGTAGGCCCTAGCCGTCCCTCTCGGGCTGGACCTCAGGCCAGGCCGTAGACGCGGGCGGCCGTGTCCCGCACGATCTTGCGCAGATCGTCTTCCGGCAGATTGCCCAGCTTCTTCGCCACGATCTCATGGGAGCGGGGGAAGGTGGCGGCGGTATGGGGGTAGTCGGACGACCACATGGTATTGTCCGGTCCATAGCGGTGCAGCGAATCGACGAACACCGGGTCGGCAATAAAGGTGGCGTAGACCTGACGCTTGATGTAATTGCTGGCCCGCATGGACAGCTTCATATCGCCCAGCGCGCCCAGGCGATGCTGGACCGTATCGAGCCGATACATGAAGTACGGCATCCAGCCGACATCATTCTCGGCCGAGACGATCTTCAGCCTGGGGAATTTCTCCAGCACTCCGCCGTACACCAGGACCGAAATCGAGCGCTCAATCTGATGGTGCAGGTTGGCCAGCGACAGCAAAAAGGAGTTGCCGCTCGTCGGGTTTGCTCCGGTGCCGCTGCGAGCGGTCAGAATATGCAGCGACAGCGGCATGTTGAGGTCCTGGGCGGCAGCCCAGAACGGCTCGTAGTCGGGGTGGCTGTAGGGACGGTCGCCGGGCGGCTCGGCCCAGATCATCGCCCCCCGCATCCCCCGCGCGGCAACCCGTTCGAGTTCGGCCACGGCCGAGGGGATATCTTCGAGGGTGATCAGCCCCAGCGGAATCAGCCGCTTCGGATCGTAGCTGCAATACTCGGTCGCCCAGTCGTTAAACGCCTTGAAGCACGAAAAACGCAGCTCGGCGTCGTCCAGCCCGAACAGCGGCATGCCCATCGAGGTATAGATCACCTCGGCGTCCACCCCGTCGCGGTCTTGGTCGGCGATCCGATAGGCCGGGTCCCAGACGCTCTTGGGGGCTTGATCGAAGCCCTTCTTGTTGTGCTCCTTGAGTTCACCCGAGGGCACGCCGGCGCCGAAGAATCCGGCCACCGCCATGGGGGTGATGTTCTCACACACAAACCACTCGCCCTGGCGGCCGTCCAGCCCGACCACCGTTTTGGGCGCGCGGTCACGAAACTTGTGGTCGATGCGCTCGGCCCACATCGTGGGCGGCTCCACAAAATGCGAATCCGCCGAGATCAGATTATAGTCTGCCATGCTGCATTCCTCCTCGCTGTTCTTGGCTTGGGTTTTCCGCTGTTGTACGCGATATCGACGCGCTTTTCCAGGTCCGTCGCCTTCCCCGCCGGGTCTGGCCTGTGGTATAGCACGCCCAAGGAACACGACACACGGGAGGATACGGTCATGCGCGTTGCAGTCGGCGGCTACCTGGTTGCGGTCAACACCTTTGTCGAGCAGCGGATGGGGCTGGAGTTGTTTCAAAAGTCGGTCGTGGCCGGCGATGCCCTGCTCAATGCGGGCAGCGGGGACAGCGCCATCTACGGCTTTCTGGAGGGCGCCCGGCAGCGGCAGTGGGACGCCGTGCCGCTCCAGTTCATGTTTCCGGGGGTCGGCGGCAAAGCCACCCGCGACGCCCACGAGTGGGCCAAAGACCGTTTTCTCGAGCAGCTGCGCCAGGCCGGCCCGGTCGACGGCATCTTCATTCAGCTCCACGGCACGGGCGCGGCCGAGCACCTTGACGACTGTGAGGGCGACCTGCTGGCCGCCATCCGCGAGGCGGTGGGCGACAAGGTCGTGCTCATGGCCTCCCTGGACGGCCATGCCAACGTCACCCCGCTGATGGTCGAGCAGACCGATCTGTTGATCGGCGTCAAGACCAACCCGCACTACGACTTCGTGCCGGTCGGCCGCAAGGCCGCCGAGGTCATGGCCGGCATGTTCGACGCCAGCCTGTCGCCGACCATGGTCCGCGCCCAACCGGCCATGTCGCCGGCCCTGCAGAAACTGTATATTGCGCCCGGCTGGCCGATGGAACATCTGATGCGCCAGGCTCAGAATCTGGCCGCCAGCGATGCGCGTATTCTCGACGTGTCGCTGCTGGAAGGGTTTTTCTGCTCAGAGATTCCCGAGACGGGCATGAGTGTCGTGGTCACCACTGACGGCGAGCCAAACCTGGCCCAGGATGTCGCCGAGCAGATCAAAGAGGCGTGTTGGGCCAAACGGCAGTCGTTTCATACCGATATGGTGTCGGTCGAAGAGGCCGTCCGTGAGGCGATTGCGACCGAGGTCGGTCCGGTCGTCCTGGGCGATCTGGCCGACAGCGGCGGGGCCGGGACGCCGGGCGACGGCACGGCGATTCTGGCCGAGTTCCTCAAGCAGGGCGCCAGCGGCGCGGTCGTCGGCAATATCGCCGACCCCGAGGCTGTCCAGGCCGCCATACAGGCCGGGGTCGGCAAGAACGTCAGCCTCAGCGTCGGCGGCAAGGCCGACCGGTTTCACGGCGACCCGGTCGAGATCAGCGGCCGGGTACGCTCCATCCACCAGGGCGTCTTCACCACCGGCACGGCGTTCATCTCCATGACCTTTGACCGCGGACCAACCGTGGTTGTCGACTGCGGCGGGATCGAGGTGATTCTGACCTCACGGCCGGTGCTGGTGTTTGAACCCAACCACTTCCGCAGCCTGGGCATTGAGCCGACCGAGCGCAAAATCCTGGCCTGCAAGGCCGAGATGCAGCACCGGGCCGGCTTTGCCGAGGTCGCGGCCAAGATTATCGACGTGGACACGCCCGGACTGGCAACCCAGATCCTGTCGCGTCTGCCGTATGCGAAAATCCGACGACCGGTGTTTCCCCTGGACGATATCTAAAAAAGGAAGGGGCGGTGGCGAAGTTTATCGTCACAGAGGGTCTTATGGCCGCGTCCATAACGTGAGTCGGGCAGCTTGAACTTTCGTATGATCGTGACGCCGATGTCCTCTACATCTCCATTGGGACTCCTCGACCGGCCTATTCTTATGCAGAGGACCATGGCCTCCTCCTCCGCAAAGACCCGAAAAACGGAGACCTCGTGGGCGCCACTATTCTCGATTACGAAGAGCATTTTTGTCGGCTTCCAGACCTCTCTTGGTTGACGGCGACCCCCTTGCCCGAAGAGATTATCGCCTATCTCCGAGAGCGTCCCGCCTTCTCCTCCTGACCAAGCTGGAAAACGTGGCGGCCGGCTGGACCGCCGACAGAGAGCCAGCCGAACCGCAGGCGGCCCGAGGCACGCATTGCGTGATGAGTGCTTAAAAGCCCTTGACGCCTTTATCGAGCTGGACGCCAAAGGTGTTCAGGGCCATCGACACCAGATTGTACTGGCCGACGGTGAACACCACATCCATCAGCTGCTGGGTGTTGTAGCGTTCGCCCAGGGCCGCCCAGGTGGCGTCGCTGATCAGCGCCTCGGCGTGCAACTCGTCCGCAGCACGCAGCAGGCTGGCGTCAAACGGATCCCAGGCCGGGTCGTCCGGGCCTTTTTTGATCCGGGCGATCTCCTCATCGCTCAGGCCGGCCTGGCGGCCGAACAGCACGTGCTGGCCCCACTCGTACTCGGCCTGACACAGCCAGCCGATGCGTAAAATCAACAGCTCCCGTTCGCGGGGCGCCAGGGTCTGGCTGTCGCCCATGACGTGAAAGGCCCACCCGTTGAACTTCTTGGCCGCCTCCCAGTGTCGGGCCAGGGTGCCCATGACGTTATAGACCACGCCTTCTTTGTAGCGGGCCTCCAAGACCTCGCGCTGTTCGTCAGTCCATTCCGACTCGCTCAGGGGTTCGATCCGGGCTTGTGACAGTTTCATACGCCGTCCTCCTTCTGATATCGGTCAGCAGTTTTATAGAAGAGATAATGTGCTAGGATCAAGCCGCTTCAAGCCCAAAGAGGCCGGACCGAGGAGGAATATCATGCCGCACAGCAGCTATGCGTTGGACGACATCAGGCTGTCGGACTGGGACTTTTGGCTCAAACCGTATGAAGAGCGAGCCGCGGCTTTTGCCTTCCTGCGCCAACATCATCCCATCGCCTTCTTTGAAGAGGGCGAGACCAGTATGCCTGTAGCGGGGCCCGGCTATTGGGCGGTCACCCGTCATGCCGATGTCTTGCACGCCAGCCTGAACCCGCAGATTTTTTCTTCGGCCCAGGGCATCATCGTCACCGACACCCCGCCGGATACCCGTGATGTGTTCGGTTCCATGATCGTTATGGACGACCCGCGTCACAAACGGCTGCGCGGCCTCGTCTCCCAGGCTTTTACGCCGCGTCACCTGCGCAAAGTGAGCGCAGAGGTGCAACTGACCGCCCGACGGGTGATCAATACGGTGATTGAGCGGGGGAGCTGTGATTTTGTGAGCGATATCGCCGCGCCCTTCCCGATTCAGATCATCTGCGACATGCTGGGCATCCCGGCCAGCCAGCACGACTTTGTGTTCGAGCGTACGAATATCCTGCTCGGCGGGGCAGACCCCGAGTATGGTGTCGCCGACCTGATGGAGCGCTATATGGCCGCAATTCAGGCTGCCCGCGACCTGTTTCAGCTCATGGATGAGATGCGCCAAGAGCGTCTGCGACAGCCCACCGACGACCTGACCTCGGCCCTGGTTCACGCCGAGTTGGACGGTGACCGGCTGACGGTTGAGGAACTCGGCTCGTTCTTCGTGCTGCTGACCGCTGCGGGTAATGAAACCACCCGCAACGCAATCGCCCACGGAGTCCGGCTGCTGGACGAACACCCCGAGCAGCGCCGGCTGTGGCAGTCGGACTTTGAAGCCTATGCCAAAACCGCCATCGAAGAGATTGTGCGCTACGCCAGCCCGGTGGTGTACATGCGTCGGACTGCCCTGTGTGACACCGAGCTGGGCGGCCAACAGCTGCGCGAGGGCGAGAAGGTGCTCATGTGCTACACCTCGGCCAACCGGGACGAGGCGGTCTTCGACGATCCCGATACCTTTGACATCAGCCGCACAAAGAACGAGCACGTCGGCTTTGGCGCGGGTCCCCACTTCTGCCTGGGCGCCAATCTGGCCCGCCGCGAGATGGAGGTCATGTTCCGCGAGCTGTTCGAGCGCCTGCCGGATCTCCATGTGACCGGCGAGCCGGAACGTCTCAAGCACAGTTTCATCAACGGCATCAAACACATGCCGTGCGCGTTTACACCCGGGCCGGTGGTCGCCTAGCCGCCCGGCACGACACAGGAGGCAGACCCATGCAAACCGGATTTATCGCCGTGGGTATCGGCCTGATGGCCGACCCGGAAGTCATGAGCCTGGCGGCCGAGACCGCCGAGCAGGCGGGTTTTCATTCCATCTGGGCGCCCGAGCACATTGTGTTGCTCGATCAGTACGCGTCCAGGTATCCGTATTCGCCGGACGGCAAGTTTCCCTCGCCGACCATGCAGGTCGAAATCCTCGATCCCTTCGCCGCCCTGACCTTCATTGCCGCCCAGACCACAACGATTCGGGTCGGCACCGGCATCTGTCTGGTGCCCGAGCGCAACCCGCTGACCACGGCCAAAGAGGTCGCCACCCTGGACAAGCTGTCGGGCGGACGCTTCGACTTTGGGGTCGGGGTCGGCTGGCTGGAGGAAGAATTCACCGCCCTGGGCGTTCCCTGGGCTCGGCGGGCGGCCCGCACCCGGGAATACCTCCAGGTCATGAAAAAGCTGTGGACCGAGGAAGAAACGAGCTTCGAGGGCGAGTTTTGCAGCTTTCCGAGCGTGCGCTCCTACCCCAAGCCGGTCCAGAAACCCCACCCGCCGATTATCTTCGGCGGCGAGAGCGAGCCCGCCCTGAAGCGCGTCGGAGAAGTCGGCGACGGCTGGTTCGGGATGAACGTCAGCGTTGACGAGGCGCCGGCCAAGATTGGCCGAATCAAGGACTACGCCCGCGCCGCCGGCCGTGACCCGGACGCCCTGCAGTTCGCCATCTCGCCCGGCATGGGCGCGCCGCTGACGCGTGACGATATCACACGCGCCCAGGATGCCGGGGTCGGACAGCTGATCGTGGGCCTGTTTCCGGCCGACCGCCAGGCGGTCAAGGACGACATCGCCCGGCTGGCCGAACAGGTCGTCGAACCCGCAGCCAGCCTGTAGCCCATTGGCTAGGCGAAGATCTCGTCAAAAAAGTCCCGCATGGCCTTCCACGAGCGCTTGTCCGTCTGCGCGTGGTAGGCAATGCCGTCCATGCCGGCAGCCGCAGCATCCGGGTTGGTGAAGCTGTGGACGGTCCCGCCATAGCTGATGACTTGCCAGTTCGCGCCGGCCTTGGTCATTTCTTCCTGAAAGGCGTTGACGTGTTCGGGCGGCACAAAGGGATCGTCGGCGCCGTGACAGACCAGAATCTTGGCCTTGACCTGCCCGGCCTGGGCGGGTGTGTCTGTTTCGAGCGCACCGTGAAACGACACGATGCCGCACAGCGGGGCGCCGTCGCGGGCCATCTCCAGTGAGAAGGAGCCGCCCATGCAGAAGCCGATCATGGCCAGACGGTCGGCATCAACCTGGGGCAGCCCGGCCAGCGTATCGAGGGCGGCCCGGCCCCGCTGGCGGAACTTTTCGGCCGTCTCGCGGATGGCGCCCGCGTGCTTAATGGCCTCTTGCAGGTCATCCACCTCAAGGCCATCGCCGTACGGATCGCCGGCCAGGGCGACATAGCCCAGGGCTGCCAGCCGCTGGGCGCGTTCCTTGGCGTGCTTACCCAAGCCAAAGGCTTCCGGCATGACCAGGATGCCGGGGCGCTTATGGTCGCTCTGATCGTCCAGGGCCAAAAAGCCCTTCAGGGTCACGTCACCGTCTTTGTACTCAAGCGTTTCGGTCCTCATACTGTTCCTCCTTTTACTCGCGTGACTTCGGTCCTCAGGAAAAATAGTGGAATCGCCCGCCTTGATTCAAGCCCCGACTCACGAATTTTCGCGCTCCCGATAATCGCCGAAGCGCTTATCCCGCAAAGACAGGGCTTGGCGCACGCCCTTGCTGAACTCCTTGAGGTAGTCGCGGGTCGATTTGGTCGTAAAGGCCAGGGCTTGCAGCTCAGTGCCGGCCCGAATGGCCGCCCGCACGCCCTTGATCTCCATCGCCCGGTGCACCGAGCGTTTGTTGATCTGCTGCAACTCGGTCGGAATCTTGGCCACCCGCTCGGCAATCTCCAGTACCCGCTGCTCCAGCTCCGCTGCGGGAAAAGCCCGGTTGGCAAAGCCCTTTTCGGCCGCCTCAACCCCGCTCAGCGCGTCTCCGGTCAGCATCATCTCCATCGCGTCCCGCATGCCCATCAGCCAGGGGTGAAACTGCATATCGGGCGGACTCATGAGGCGGACCGGCGGATAGCCGATTTGCGCGTCTTCGGCCACATACACCAGATCGCAGGCCGTGGCCAACTCGCTGCCCCCGGCCAGGCAATAGCCGTGAACCTGGGCAATAACGGGCTTGGCCATGTCCCAGATACGAAACGAGCCCTCGATCACATGCCGGGCCCACTGCCCGGCTCCGTCGGCAGAGTAGTAGGGCTGGTCTTTTGAGTTGTCGCTGCCCAGATCGTAGCCGGCCGAAAAACATGGGCCCGCGCCGCGCAGGATGCTGACCCGAACGTCCGGGTCGCGGTCGGCGTCTTCGAGGGCCTGCAAAATTTCGGTCCGCAGCCGGTTGTTCAGCGCGTTGCGCTTTTGCGGCCGATTGAGGGTGACCCGCCGGACCGTCGGCAGCGGGGCATCAACCAGAATACACTCATAGCTCGCCATGGATGACCTCCTTTGTGTCAGCACAGCCGTCAGCGTCCAAGTATAGCCGCAGCCGGACGCACCTGCCAATTGTCCCGAGCCGGTGGTCATGTCGCCCGCACAAGTCCCCCTGCGCTTCGCGCCCTTCGACGGGGCTCAGGACAGGCTTCCCCCTTTGAAAACGTGTGATGCAAATTCCATTGCCTGGCAGCTGATCGGCGCTTTCACCCTCACCCCAACCCCTCTCTCAACGTGTGATGCAAATGACAGCGTCCACCGATAGGCTGCCCGGAGACCCCTCACCCCAACCCCTCTCCCCGTGAGGGAGAGGGTGGCCGCAGGCCGGGAGAGGGGGCGGCCAAGCAGCCCGTGAAAGGCAATCGGCACAATATGCATCACACATTGAAAAATGGGGACTGAGGGGGATTTGCCCGACGTAGCGGCTGCAGTCAGACACGATCACTACGAGTTATGCCGAGGACTATTTCAAGGTGAAACACTACCGGGCATGACTATGTGTTGACGCCCAAGACGATTTGTCTGCATATGGGCGAAGACAGGGAGGAGACCTCTATGACACCCCTACCCGCCTCACGCTCTCATGGCCGCACCTTTCCGGCCGCTGGCCGCTATCCGGTCCTGGCCCTGACCTATGCCGTCCTCAAACCGCTGATGTGGCTGGTGGACAAAGCCGGCTACTCGGAGCGGGTGTGGGCGGCTCTGGTGCGCCAGTTCCGCCGGCGCCTGCTGGCCGGTCATGATTTTGGCGACTATCTGCCGACCGAGCACGATGTCGTGGTATGCACCTATCCCAAAAGCGGCACCAACTGGGTGATGCAGATCGCCTATCAGATCGCCATGCGGGGACGCGGAGAGTTCGCCCATATTCACGATGTCGTGCCCTGGCCGGACTTTGCCAGACAAGACTTGGTCATCCCCCTGTCGGACGAAACAGCCCGGAAAGCCGCGCCGACCGGCCTACGGGTCATCAAGACCCACCTGGCGTGGGACCGCATCCCGTATACCACCCAGGCGCGCTACATCTGCGTGATTCGCGACCCCAAAGACACCTTTGTCTCCTTCTATCACTTCGTCCGCGACGTGATGTTCGGGCCACTCATGCCCTCCGTCCCGGTCTGGTTGCGGATCTGTTTTTCGGACGCGGCGCTGTTTGTCTGGGAGGGACATTTCCAGAGCTACTGGAAAGCGCGCCAGCTGCCGAACCTGCTGATGTTGACCTTCGAGGACATGCAGGCCGATCTGCCCCAGGCCGTGCGCACGATTGCGGCTTTTCTGGCGGTCGAGCTGACTGCGGACGAGTTCGAGCTGGTGTGTGAGAAGAGTTCGTTTGCCTATATGAAAGGGCTGGGTGATAAATTCGCCCCGCCGGCGCTCACCCCGTGGTCGTCGCCCAATCGCCAGACGATCCGCCGAGGCGCCAGTGGCGGCTCGGCCGAACTCCTGAGCCCCGAGCAGCAGCGCTTTATCGACGCCCGGTGCAAGGCTGGGCTGGCCCGTCTGGGCAGCGACTTTCCGTTTGACACGGTCTGGGGAGGAGCGTCCGGCAGTGCCGAACACGACTGCACCGCTTAACGCGAACCCGGTCCCCTCTTCCGGGGGGCTCACGGCACGACAGTTTGGAGGAAGGCCGGGGGGGGGGTGATCCGTGTAGTAGGGGCACGGCATGCCGTGCCCCTACAAGCCGGGCCAGGATGGCCGCCCTCCCAGGCGGGGAGAGGCGGTTCCCGGCCCCCTGATTCCCTGTCTCTGCAAAACTGTCGTGTCCTCAGTCCGGGGGGAGAGGCTAGCCCTGCCCTTCTCCCTCTTCAACCGGCGTGTCGGGCAGACGGCCCCAGAGATTCCACGAGGCGTCAAAGCTGCGGACGTGGGGATAGCCGAGCAGCTGGGTCAGCACGAACCAGGTATGCGCCGAGCGGATGCCGACCGCGCAGTAGGTAATCGTTTCCTTCTCAGCCGTGACGCCCCGGCTCTCGTACAGGGCGGCCAAGTCGTCGGCCGACTTGAAGGTGGCGTCCTCGTTGAGGGCGTCTTCATAGTAGAGGTAGGTGGCCCCGGGAATATGCCCGCCCCGCTCCGTCCCCTGCGGGGGCTCCAGCAGAAACAGTTCCCCCCGGTACTCCTCGGGCGTGCGGACATCGAGCAGGACGGCGTTGTCTTTGCCCACCGCAGCCCGGACCCTGTCCTGGAGAGTCCGCAGCTCAGGATTCGGATCGTGGGCGGTATAGGTGGCGGCTGAGACGGCCGGCGGCTCGGTCGTCAGCGCATGGCCGTCGGCGACCCATTTCTGACGGCCACCGTTCAGGACACGCACATCGGCGTGACCGACGGACCTGAGAAACCAGAACACCCACGCGGCCAGCGCGTTCTGTTCGCTGTAGGCGACAACCGTGGTGTCGTTGGCAATACCCGACCGGCCGCACAGGTCTTCAACCGATTGTGTGTCAAAATTTATCTGCCAGTCCGGCTTGAGCAGGGTCCCGATTGCCGGCCAGAAAACGGCACCGGGGATATGGCCCGACTCGTACAGCGTCGGGTCAAGGTGGATGTCAACGACGCGGACCTTGGGGTCGTCAAGATGCTCAGCGACCCATTGGGTATCAACCAGGACTTCGGGGTGGGCATAGTCTTTCATCAGTTCTACCTCTCCTCTCATTTCATTCTGTTCGGAAGTGGGGCATGACCTTGGTCGCAAAGCGCTCCATTGAGCCCCGGAGTTCCTTCTGATCCAGGCCGCCGAGGTCCATGTACAGCATGAGATTATTCAGTCCCAGCTCCTCTTGCAGCAGCCCGATCCGGTCCACACACTGAGACGGGTCGCCGCACAGCACCAGGTCGGGGTACATCTGGTCAAAGGTGACGTGACGCAGGTTTTCGCCCAGCCGCTTCCAGGCGTCGTACTGTTTGCCCGGAATTTTTTCCGGCGGACCGATCAGCGGCCCGACAAAATGCAGGTAGCGCATGTAGTGCCGCTCCCAGGTCTGGCGGGCCTGCTCGGGCGTGTCGGCGACAAAGCAGTGATAGGCGCCGGCAATCTCAATATCCTGGGCATCATGACCGGCCTGGCTCAGCGTCTCGCGGTACAGCTGCACGTTTTCCTTGAACGCGTCGAGCGGCATGGTGAACAGGGCCAGGAGCAGCGAGTGGCCCTTGTGGCCGGCCGCCACAAAAGATTCCCGGCTGGCCGCCGCCGCCATGTAGATGGGCGGCATGGGCTTTTGCAGGGGACGCGGCAGCAGCTTGACCTCGTTGGCGGTGTAAAACTCTCCCCGATAGGAAAACGTCTCCTCGGTCCAGGCCCGCTCGATTATCTCAAGGGCTTCGCGGAAGCGCCCCCGGCTCTCGTCCATCGACTGGTTGAAGCCGTCATAAATCAGCTTGATGAACCCCCGTCCAACGCCGAAATCGAGCCGTCCGCCGCTCAGCAGATCGAGCATGGCGTAGTCTTCGGCCAGACGGATCGGGTCGTGGTGGGGCAGCAGGGCAACTGCGGTGCCGATCCGCAGCCTGGTGGTCCGCTGGGCGATGGCCATGGCCACAATCTGGGGCGAGGGACACACATAGTTACAGAAATGGTGCTCGCCGACCCACACCGCGTCAAAGCCCAGCTCTTCGGCCAGATCGACCTCGGCGAAAAAGTCCTGGTAGTACTGCTCCTCGGATTTATCCTCGGGGTAGTGATCCAGCAGACTCAGCATGCCAAACTTCATGGCTTCCTCCCTTGTGCGCAGGAAACAGGCCGTCGGGCTCCCGCAACCAGCCTGTGTTGTACGCCGCCTCATTTTTTTATGCAAATACCCGCACTCCAGAGCTGCTCGACGTGGCGGATCAACCTGAATCATCTGCTTGACAGAGAAGAAAAAATAGAGGGATAGTCACCCTGCATCGCACGGGGGGACAGCCGCACGGCGCATGATTGCTTCCTCAGCACCATTCATCCGGTTGTGTGAAGAAGCTGTGGAGAATCGAGAAAGGAGGGGGCTCACTGAGAGGCACACACATCTGAAGCCCGGCTAGCCAGGAAGAATTGGGAGAGGAAGACTCATGCAAAAAGGAGAAAACATGAGAAAGATGCTCATGCCATTAATGCTCATCGTAGCGCTGGTCGCGATTCCAGACAGAGCGGAATCACTCAGCATTCTGTTGACCAACGATGATGGGATAACCACCCCTGGTCTCCAAACCGTGAAAAACGCACTCCGGGCTGCCGGTCACGACGTGCTCGTGGTTGCCCCGGATGGAGCGCAGAGTGGCAGTAGTGCCGCCCTGACACTTACTCCAATCGTTCTCACCGAAGTCGGCCCGGACGAATACTCCGCCGCCGATACCGAGCCGGCCAGCTGTATCGGCGTGGGCTTAGCGCTTCTGGCCGAGAAAGACATGGTACCCGACTTGGTCGTATCGGGGACTAATGATGGAGCCAACATCGGGGCAGCGACGCCGGTGTCAGGAACTGTGGGGGGGGCCATTGCTGCTATCAGCTCGATTGTGGGAGGCAGCTCGATTCCAGCCATTGCCATCAGTACAGATCCACCGGCTGATGTTGATGAGGACGAGAATCCCATGGAATTTGAGGCGCATTTTGCGAATGTTGCCGACTTTCTTGTGGAGCTGGTTGCGTTCATCGAGGGGGCACCGCTTGGAGACGACGGCGCACTCCTGCCGCTCGGTACAGCGCTCAGTGTCAATTATCCGCCATTGGCCCCTGAAGAGATTGCAGGCATCTCGTCGAACGTCCAGGGGCGGACGTTTGCCTTCAATGGAGCCCCGGCTACGCTTGCCTATATGAGAGATGCCGATGAGCCGAATACCTTCAGCTTCGGCCTTCCAGACCCCGGCCCGCAAGAAGAAGTTCCTGGCGCGGACGTAACGGCTTTCAGTGCCGGGTACATTACCATTGTTCCGATTGAGGCGAACTACACCGTTGATCGAAAAACCAGGCTCAGTATCGAAGCCGGACTGAGCGGTTTTACCGGAAGAGACGACAGTGGTCCGATGGGAGAGTTCGAGAGTCCGATGCCGAACTCGTTCCAGAGCGGTCTCGGGGTGATCTCGGGCTGGGTATGTGCGGCCGACGCGGTGGAGATCGAGATCAACGGCACCACCCACATGGCCGCGTATGGCACGGACCGAGCGGACACCGAGGAGAGGTGTGGCGACCGGGATAACGGCTTCGGGCTGTTGTTCAACTGGAATCTGTTAGGGAACGGAGAGCATACCGTCGTGGCCCGAGCGGACGGCATGGAACTGGGCCGGGCGACGGTGCAAGTTACCACCCTGGGCCAGGAGTTTGTGATGGACGCCGCAGGGATGTGCACGGTAGAGGACTTTCCGACGATGGGCGAGAGCGTGACACTGACCTGGCAGGAGCCGAGCCAGAGCTTTGTCATCACAGGCCACGAGTAAGAGCCGCGCCAAGGAGGAGCGGCCCCCGACCCTGGGTGCCGCTCCTCTCACTTGAAGACGAGCCAAGACAAGGGCCACAGGAGCGTTGTATGCCAAGCCCGACCCGCTCAGCCGCCATTCGGGCCAGGCTGGACCACCCGATTATTGACTCGGACGGTCATACGGCCGAGTTTGAGCCGGCGGTCTTCGACTACCTGCGTGACATTGGCGGCAGCCAGGCGGTCGAGCGCTTTCAGAAGGCGCCGGATGTCCCGTTTCGGTTTGGCTGGTACGGGCTGTCTCGCCAGGAGCGCCGTGACCTGCGCGCCCCGCGACCGCACTGGTGGGTCCATCCGACCAAAAACACCCTGGACCGGGCGACCAGCTCGCTGCCCAAGCTGCTCCACCGTCGCCTGGACGAGACCGGCCTGGACTTCAGCGTGATTTATCCCAGTATCGGCATGGCCGCCCTGCACACCGGCGATGACGAACTGCGCCAGATCGCCTGCCGGGCGTTCAACACCTACCACGCCGATATCTTCCGCGAATACGCCGACCGGCTCACCCCCGCAGCCATGATCCCCATGCATACCCCCGAGGAGGCCAGCGCCGAACTCGACTATGCGGTCACGACCCTGGGCCTGAAAGTTCCGCTCCTGGCCGCCCATGTCCGGCGTCCGATTCCAGCCGCCCGGCACGTCCCGGAGCTGGGCCGCTACGCGTTTTGGCTCGACACCTTCGGCATTGACAGCGCCTATGACTACGACCCAGTGTGGGCCAAGTGTCTTGAGCTGAAGGTCGCGCCGACGTTTCACTCCATCGGGGCGGGCTGGGGCAGCCGGACCTCGATCTCAAACTTTATGTACAACCATCTGGGGCATTTTGCCGCCTCAGCCGACGCGGTGTGCAAGTCGCTGTTTTTTGGCGGCGTGACCCGGCGCTTTCCCCAACTTCGCTGGGCCTTTCTCGAAGGTGGGGTGGGCTGGGCGTGCAGCCTGTACGCGGATCTGATCGGGCACTGGCAAAAACATAACGTCAACTTCATCCACAACTTCGACCCGGCCAATCTGGACGAGTCCCTGATGCGCGAGCTGTTCGCCGAGTACGGGGGTCCAGCGCTGACCGACAAGCTCACACACACCGAGCAGCGCTCGCACCTGCTGTGGGGTACGCCCGAAGACCCGGCCGACCAGGACGAGTGGGCAGCCTGCGGCATTGAGCGGGCTGAAGATATCATCGACCTGTTTGCGACGCCCTTTTATTTCGGCTGTGAGGGCGACGACCGGATCACCGCCTGGGCCTTTGATACCCGGCGCAATCCCTTTGGCGTCAAGCTGCGTACGGTCTACGGGTCCGACCTCGGACACTGGGATTTGCCGGACATGCGCAACGCGGCTGCCGAAGCCTGGGAGCTGGTCGAGGATGGCATCATCAGCGAGGCGGATTTTCGGGATTTCGTGTTCGTGAATCCGGTCAGGCTCAAGACCGACCTGAACCCCGAGTTTTTTCGTGGCACGGTGGTCGAGTCACAGGTCGAGCGGCTGTTGGCCGAGTCACGCGCCTGAGCCAGCTTGACAAGGCGGAAAGGCATAGCCTAGAACGGGCCACGCAAGCGCAAACACAGGAGACGACGACTATGGGCTTACCGAACGGCGTGCACCATCTGGCCATTTGTACCAAAGACATGAAGGCTCAGATCGAGTTTTTCACCCAGGTGCTGGGCATGGAGCTGGTCGCGCTGTACTGGATGCACGGCGTGAAAAACACCTACCACGGCTTTGTCAGAATGAACGACAGCTCGTCCATCGCCTTTGTCCAGGGGCCGGAGAGCGGCGAGATTCAGCCCCAGGAGGGCGTGTCGCACGCCAGCTGGACGGCGGGTCTGGTTGCCCCGGGCGCCATGCAGCACCTGGCCCTCAACGTTGACACCGAGGAAGAGCTGCTGGCCATGCGCGACCGGCTGCGCAGCCACGGCCACTGGGTGATGGGACCGCTTGACCACGGCTTTTGCAAGTCGATCTACTTTGCCGGACCCGAGGGCCTGATGCTGGAGTTCTCGACCTCGGAGGGCGGGGCGATTGACCAGGAAGCCTGGATTGATCCCGAGGTCGTCGGGCTGAACGGCATCAGCCAGGAGGAGCTTGAGCGCTACAAACACCCCCAGCCCTTTGCCTCGCGCGGCGGCACGGTCCAGAATCCGGCGGTCGATCCCGACAATCCGCCCATGCGCTTTCCGCCGGGCCAGGATGCGGTCTATCGCATGTCCGACGAAGACGTGACGGCCAAGCTCAGCGAGACGACCCCGCCGGTACAGCCAAAGGCGGATTAGTCCATAACCGGTGCAGTCCCCGTTCGCTGCGCCTCCTCCCTCGCCTCCCACAGCCTGCCGCTGTCTCACCGAAGCGCGGCAGGCCGTGAAGGAGAGACAGCCGTGACCCACACCGTGCGCCCCTTCACCGGCCAGGAGTTCCTCGACAGCCTGCGTGACGACCGTGAAGTCTGGATCTATGGCGAGCGGGTCGCAGACGTTACCCGGCATCCCGCCTTTCGGAACTCGGCCCGGATGTTGGCCCGCATGTATGACGCCCTGCACGATCCCGACAAGAACTCCGCGCTGACCACCGAGACCGATACCGGAAGCCGCGGCTTCACCCACAAGTTCTACAGAGTCCCCCGCGACGTGGCCGACCTGGTCGGCAGCCGCGACGCGATTGCCGAGTGGGCGCGCATCTCCTACGGCTGGATGGGGCGCTCGCCCGACTACAAGGCCAGCCTGACGGCCACGCTGGGGGCGAATGCCGAGTTTTACGCGCCCTATCAGGACAACGCCCGGCGCTGGTATCGTCAGACCCAGGAACGCTGCCTGTTCCTGAACCACGCCCTGGTCAACCCACCGACCGACAAGGGACGCCCACCCGACGAGGTCGGCGATGTCTACGTCCATGTCGAGAAGGAAACCGACGCCGGCGTCATTGTCAGCGGGGCCAAGGTCGTGGCCACAGGCTCGGCCCTGACCCACTACAATTTCATCGGCTTCTACGGCCCGACGCCGCTGAGCCGGCCCGAGATGGCGCTGTTTGCCATGATTCCCATGGACCAGCCCGGGGTAAAGCTCATCTGTCGGCCGTCCTACGAACTGGCCGCAGCCACTATGGGCAGCCCGTTTGACTATCCCCTGTCCTCACGTCTGGATGAAAACGACGCCATCCTGATTCTGGACCACGTGCTCATCCCGTGGGAGGATCTGTTTGTCTACCGCGATGTGGACAAGGCCAACGCCTTCTTCCCCGGCTCGGGCTTTATTCCGCGCTTCACCCTGCACGGCTGCACCCGTTTTGCGGTCAAACTCGACTTCTTCAGCGGCCTGCTGCTCAAGGCGGTTGAGGCCGTGGGCGGCCAGGAGTTGCGCAGCGCCCAGGTCCACCTCGGCGAGGTCCTGGCCTGGCGGCATACCTTTTGGGGTCTGACCGAGGCCATGATCAAAACTCCCGAGCCGTGGGTGTCCGGCGCCGTCCAGCCCAACACCGAATACGGCTTGGCCTACCGCACCTTGGCCGCCAGCGCCTACCCGCGCATCAAGGAGATTGTCGAGCAGACGATTTCGAGCGGGCTGATCTACCTCAACTCCCACGCGGTGGATTTCAAAACCCCGGAGCTGCGTCCCTACCTCGACAAGTATCTGCGCGGCTCCAACAACTACGACGCGCTGGAGCGGGTCAAGCTGCTCAAACTGCTGTGGGATGCGGTTGGCTCGGAGTTCGGCGGACGCCACGAGCTGTACGAGCGCAATTATGCCGGCAACTATGAAAACATCCGGCTTGAGAATCTGCCGGCGGCCATGGCCAGCGGGCGGGTCGAAGAACTCAAGGCGTTTGTTGACGACTGCATGGCCGACTACGACCTGGACGGCTGGACCGCACCGGACCTGATAGATGCGACGGATGTCGGTCGCCCAGAGGGACGCACCGGGGGAAAAAGCTGAGCCGCGAACAGGCACCCGCAAAGGAGGAACCCGTATGAAGCTCGTCACCTTTAGCCACGCTGACTCGACCCGCATCGGTGTCCTGGACCAAGACGGCGTGGTGGACTTGTCCCTGGCCGCGCCAGACCTGCCGACGGAAATGCGCGCCTTTCTGGAGGCTGGCAACGCGGCTCTGGAGACGGCTCGGCGGGCAGCCGCAGGTACGACGACCAGACTGGCGCTCGACGAGGTCAGCCTTGGCGCGCCGATTGTGCGACCGCCAAAGATTCTGGCCGTCGGCCTCAACTACAAGGATCACATCGCCGAAACCGGCCGGGATACGCCCCGGTTTCCGCTGATCTTCAACAAACAATCGACTGCGGTGACCGGCCCGACCGACGTGATCCACCTGCCCCGCGTGTCGGACAAGCTGGACTACGAGGGCGAGCTGGCCGTAGTCATCGGTCGGCGCTGTCGTCACGTACCGAAGAGCCGCGCGGCCGAGGTGATCGTCGGCTACACCATCGCCAACGACGTGAGCGTCCGAGACTGGCAGCGGCGGGTGCCGACCTTCACCATGGGCAAGTCGTTTGATACCCACTGTCCGCTCGGCCCATGCCTTGTCACCGCAGACGAAATCGGCGACCCCCACGGCCTGGAACTCCAGACCTGGGTCAACGGCGAGTCGCGCCAACACTCCAACACCCGCGAGCTGCTGTTCGACTGCTTCGAGCTGGTCGAACACCTGTCCACCGCATTCACGCTGGAGCCGGGCGATATCATTTCGACCGGCACGCCGGGCGGTGTGGGTGCGGCCATGAAGCCGCCCCAATTCTTGAAAGCCGGCGATGTGGTGCGGATTGCGATTGCCAAGATCGGCCAGCTCGAGAATCGGGTCATTGCCGAGCCGGAGGGCACGCCCAGAATATAGCGCCAAGATAGCGTCACAGGAGGACGACATGGTTCAGGTTACAGAACTCGGGTATATGGGAGTCGGGGTCAAAGACAGCGCGGCCTGGAAGGATTTTGCGGCCACGGTGGTCGGCTTTGAAGTGAGCGACGACGGCGAGGCCGACCGCTGCTATCTGCGCATGGATTACTGGCACCACCGTCTGGTGCTGCACGACGACGGCAGCGACGATCTCGGCTATCTGGGCTTCCGGGTCGCCGGGGCTGAAGAATTCGACCAGATGCAACACCAGCTGACCACCGCCGAGATTCCCTACCGGCTCGGCTCAGACGACGAGGCTGCGGAGCGGCGCGTGCTGGCCGTGCTCAAGCTGACCGATCCGGGCGGTAACCCGATAGAGATCTTTCACGGCCCGGAAGTCCACTTCCGCCGACCCTTCCATCCCGGCCGAGGCATGCACGGCCGGTTCAAGACCGGCAGCGGCGGGCTCGGCCACTGTATTATTCACCAGCCGGACAGCGTGGCGGCGTATCATTTTTTCAAGGCGCTCGGCATGCGGGGCGGCGTCGAGTACAAGATTCGGATGGGCGACCAGGTCGTGACACCGACCTTCATGCACTGTAACGAGCGCGACCACAGCGTGGCCTTTGGCGTCGGCGACGGCAAACGCCGCCTCAACCACATCATGATCGAGGTCGATAACGTCGACGACGTGGGGCTGACCTACGACCTGGTCCGCAAGCACAAGATTCCGGTCCAGATTCTGCCCGGCAAGCACTCGAACGACCACATGTACTCCTTCTACTTCGGGAGTCCGTCGGGCTGGATGTTCGAGTACGGCTATGGCGGCCGGCCGGCCACCCATCAGTCGGAATACTACGTCGAAGACATGTACGGCCACCAGCCCGAATCGGGCGGCTTTGACGCCAGCCCGCAGGACTGAGACCCCTCCGTCCGGTAGAGTGTCGGATTACGCTTCGCTAATCCGACCTACGCATCCGCCTGATATCCCACGCCCCATACACGCAGGAGGTCGCGGCAGCCCTGTTCAGTTGTGACATGAATCGAGGAATTGATAGCGCGAGGAGAGGAGCGCTGAGGAGCACTTATGCAGCGGCTTCCAGAAGGGCCTGCGCGATCTGGTGAATGCCTTCTTCTTCCTTCGCATCTCCGCCCAGCTGTATCATCTGTAAGCGCCGAAGAATCCAGGGAATTTCTTCTTCATTGAGTTCTTTTGGAAGGACGGGGATCAGGCGGTTGGAATATCGTTGTTCACCCAGCGCATAATCAATTTCCCGACGGACCGCACTCGAACGCAGGGCATTCGGACTGAGGAGAACCACCATGGCCTCCGACTCCTGTAATGCTCGCGCTATTTTAGCGGCCCAATTGTCCCCGGGCAGTATTTCACGGCTCGCATCCCACGCCTCAAAGCCGGCTTCCTCCAAGCCAGCTACGACCTTCCTGACAAAAGTCTCATCTGCGCCTGCGTGGCTAATGAAGACTTTCATGGTCCAATCATCCTTTTGTCTCGGCGTGGGCCTCGTCGAGCAGCGGCTTGAAGAAGTCGGGATGGGCAATCCAGTCGTCCGGGCCGCGCATCTCGCCAAAAAAGCTGGTGTCTATGACGACCTCGTCGATGCCGGCCTCTTTGCACTCTTTGAGATGCGGCAGCATGTCGTCCGGTGTGCCGACCCAGTTGGGCTGCATCACCTGCTCGCCGATCTTTTCGATGCCCGGCAGAGCCGGGGCGGCAAACACCCGCTGGACGAGCGTCAGGGGACCGCGCCGGAAGCGCTCTTTGGCCATCCGGTTAATCTGTTGCAGGCGGCTCACCGCCATCTCCACGGTGTGGCCGGCGGGGTGCCAGGCGTCACACAGCTCGGCGGTCCGCCTCAGCCCCGGCTCGCTGAGGAAGCCGCCCAGAATGGGAACCGCCGGGTTGCCGTGCTCGTCCCGCTGCACGGGCTTGGGCGAGCATGAGCCGTGCGGAATGGAGTAGAATTCGCCGTCATAGCCGGTCGGGTTTGTCTGCCAGGCGGCGCGCAGGGCGCGGATGAAATCGTCACAGCGCGCGCCAAGCCGGTCAAACGGGGTCTCCTGGTGGGCGTACTCCTCGCGCGACCAGCCGATGCCCAGGCCGAGGTCGAAGCGGCCCTCGGACAGCACGTCGATCGTCGCCACCTGTTTGGCCAGCGTGGCCGGTCGGTGGTAGCCAAAGACCAGGACCGAGGTCCCGAGCCGGATGCGGCGGGTGACACCGGCCACATAGGCCAGCGCCTCCAGCGGAGCCAGGAGGCTTTCATAGGCTTGGGGCCACTGCCGGATGGGCTGGGGGCCGTGAATGAACTGGTCAATCGGATGGCTCTGGACGGGCTGCTCAGGATACAGGAAGTGATCCTGGACCCACAGCGAGTCATAGCCCAGTTCGTCGGCTCGAACCGCAAATTCGTGGACCGCCCGCCGGTCGGCGAAGTCGGTCAGCTGGGGCATATTGAAGCCGATTTTCATGCCTGTCTCCCTTACGGCTGAGCCGTTTCGACCAGTTCCAGGATGGTCCCGTCCGGGTCTTTGAAGCATACGAAGCGGGCCGGCGGCGCGTCGGGCGGGCTGAGCAGAACCGGCTCGGACAGGAACTCCACTCCGCGAGCCTTAAGCGCCCTGACGTCGGCGTCCATATCGGAGGTGAGCAGCGCAATCCGGGCAATGCCCAGGTGGTACAGGTGCGGGTATGGGGCAGCGCTGTCGCGCGGATCTTTCCACTCCAGCAGGTCGATCAGCGGCGTCGTGGGCGAGCCCTCCAGCTGCAGCAGGGCGCCCCGGACGTGATACGGCGGCATGCCGACCGCAGCCGCCACCTCGGGGGTGTTGCGCGGCGGGACTTCCCACATGACCTTGAAGCCCAGAAACTCGTAGAACTCGCGCGAGCGCTCATAATCGCTGCAGTTGACGTTGACGTGCATCATACCGGTGACGTGCATGCGCTTCCTCCTCAAGACGGTGCTGGGGTGTCGGTAGCGCGCCGACCGGGGTGGGCGAGCGCGCAGTCTGGTCTACTCGGTGCTGCCGGTAAAGACGAGCTGGCGCGACTCCTCCTGGGCCTCGAACCGCTCCTTGAGTGGGGACGGCAGGCTGACCGTGCGCTCCTGGGGAAACTTGTCCGGGTACAGGGCCGGGCGCAGGAAAAACTCCTCCGGCACCGGGACGGTCGCCTGACTCTTGAGCGGCGCCACAAACCACACCCGGCGCATGAAGTCCGGGCTGAAGAAGACCTCCAGGTCTTTTGTCGTCCAGTCACGGACCTGGTGGGCGTCGTGCATGTCATAGCTCAAGAGGTCCTGCTCCAGATCCCAGAACACGAAGATCTGGCCGCTGTAGCCCTGCTTGCCGAGCTGCGGGTTCATCAGCTTGGCCACCCGCTGCTCGATATTGACCAGGGTGCCCTGGGCGTCGTACTGCTCAATCCGCAGCGGGAAAAAGGTGTGGCGGTCCAGCCAATAAATAATGCGCGGGATATAGTAGTCGGGAATCCACTCCTGGCGCGGGGTGGCTTCGACCACATAGGTTTCAACGCCCCCCTGCGGCGTATAGTGGGGGTACTCCTGGCCCATAGGCTTAAGCTCCTGGGGGGTCGCCTCGTAAAACGAGCCGTCCTCATCGACCAGGGTCAGCGAGTCCCGGGTGTGGGGAAAGCGGACAGTTTCGTACAGCACGTCGGTTCCCAACAGCCGCCAGTGAAACTCCCAGGCGTCACGGTTCAGAAAATCGTCAAAGGCAAACGCGTAGCCGGGGAATTTGTCCTGCCGCCGCGGCTGGGGCTGTCGGCGGACGCGCCGCATTGCCGGCCCATAGGCAAACAGGTCGGCCTTGGTGGTGAATTCCTGGTCGGTCCGGTACAGATTGTAGATCGACTGCTGGCCGTAGGCCTCGGCCGGCTCGGTCGTCTGAAACAGCCAGCGGGTATACCACTCGCCCGGCTCAGTCTTGATCTGACCCAGCAGTCCGGCCGGCTCACGGTAGTGGACCAGACCGACGGCCCGTGCGCTGGTCAGATAGCCGCTGGTCGTGACCGACCCGTAGGCTTCGACCAGGGCACAGTTCCAGCGCGGCATATGCGAGAAGTCGGTGGATAAAAAGCCCATCTCTTCGGCCGTATAGGGTGGAGTAAATGGGTAGGGCTCGGCCGGCAGATACGGAACCGTCGCATCGCGGGGCGTCTCGGTGCGCAGGTCAATCTGCTCAAGCTCTTGCTCCGACAGCTCCCCGACGGTCTTCCAGGTTCGCGTCTGTTCGGCCGGGCCAAGTGTCGGGCTCCCGACCACGAGAAAGACCAACATTGCGTTTGCGGCGAAGCGCAGATATGACATGATTCTCCTCCTGCCGGCGTGTCAGAAGATAGCACCCACTCCCGACAATGCAAGGAAAATGCGTGAAAAACCCCGTGTATACCCCTGCCCTGTCCCTGCCCAGCCACGGTTATGTCCGCAGCTTTGAGGCGAAGATCGATTATCTCGAAGACGAAACCCTGCGCATCCGGGGCGTCCAGACCGACCACCAGCATAGCCTCGAATATGACTGGCTGGTGCGCTTTCCCGACTATACGATCCTGGCGGCTTCGGCGTGTCAGCCGTCCGGCGAGCCGACGGTCTTAGCGCCCCAGCTGCTGAGCCGCTGCCGCTCTCTGCAAGGCGCGCAAACCAACCAGGGCTTGAGCAAAGTCGCCCGCAGCCTGTTCGGCGAGCTGCCGGGCCACCAGCAGCACCTGGCCCTGGCGATTGACATGGCGCGGGTCAGCCTCCAGGCATTTCCCGTTCCCAAGGGCGACCACGAGCGCTATGCCGCCGCAGCCGCGGACCTGCCGCCGGGTCCCAGCCGGGTCGCCCGCATGGCCTGGGAGCGCGACCGGGTCGAATGGCCGTGGATCTGTAATTCGTGCTACGCCTATCGCGACGAGTCGGCAGCTCTGTTCGAGCAAGGCCCGGTCAACTGCTTTAATCTCGACCTGGCCTCACCCCAGCCCGGCCAAGAGCGGTTTTTCTGGCGCACCAAGCGGCTGCGTATTGCCGAGCGCCCGGACGGCGCGGGCTTTGCGTGTCACAACGACATGGACGATACCTTCCACCAGCTCGGGGTGTCGTTTGACATCCAGGCCGACGGCACGATCAGTGCGGCGACCAGCCGCTGGCAGCGCCTCGCCTATGTCGGCATTTGCGAGGGCAGCCAAGCCGGCACACCGGGCCTGATCGGCAAGAAGCTCGACAGGAACTACGCCCGCC
>JAAXHF010000575.1 GCA_012271025.1 Deltaproteobacteria bacterium
AGCTGGGTGAGCTGGTCCTGGACCTTATGTTCCAGGCCGTACGGGACGGTGACCATGGCCAGGGCGGTCTGCGGCTCCGCGCCCATGGCAAAGATATCACCCAGGGCGTGGGTGGCCGCGATCTGGCCAAAGACAAACGGGTCTTCAATAAAGGCCCGGAAAAAATCAACGGTCTGTACCAGCGCTTTTCCAGGCGGGACAGTGACCACTGCCGCATCGTCCGGCGTGTGCAGGCCGACAATGACATCCGAGCGGTCAACCGGCTCAAGGCGTGCCAGGGCCTGGTTCAGGACCGTACTGCCGATCTTGGACCCGCAGCCACCGCACCGCATGGCAAAGGCGGAAATCTCTTTGAGGACCTGGGCATCTGCCAGTCCCTGCTCTACCTGGGCTGGCTCGTCGTCGGGCATATCCGGTAACTCGTTGTATTTGCGGATAAAGCGCCGGTCGATCCAGTCTTTCCACTTCCAGACCCACTTGCCTTCACACGCCCAGCGCGAACGCGAGGCCACCGCATATTGGTCTCCGGTAGAGATCAGGCTCAGGAACTGCTTTTGCGGTGAAAAAGCTTTGACCGCCTGACCTCGCAGGAAACGGCGGAGATTCTTCACCAGCGGCGGGCCCTGGCGGACGGCGAACACGCCAGATTTTGGGCGGGGATGGTTGACAACTGCGGCAATATCTCCGGCGGCAAAGACCTCGGGATGGGAAACGGACTGAAGCGTGTCCTGCACGGCGATAAAACCCTGCTCGTCTGTGGCCAGGCCGGCCTCTCCCGGCCAGCCGGCGGCGCCGGCCGTGGTGACCCACAGCGTCTCATCCAGAGCGAGTTGGGTGCCATCGGCAAACCGCACGCCACCTTCGGCTGCGCCAGTGACGGGGCAGTCCGTTCGGATCTCAACCCCCCGCCGCTTGAGAATACGCATAAACGCGGCCCTGACGCGCGGGTTGTGGGTCGGCAGAATCTCTTGTGTCGCGCTGATGAGGTAAAAAACGAGATGGTCGGCCGACCGCTTCTGCCGGGCGAGCAGACGTTCGAGACGATATTGGACGGCCAGCAGGAGTTCTACACCTCCGGCTCCACCGCCGATAACGCCGATTGTCGTGCGTGCGGTACGGGCCAGACAGCGCTCGCGCAGCTGTTCCCAATGTTGCCAAAAACCGTCTATGGGCTTGACGGTTACACCGGTGTGATCAGCACCGGGTATATGGGCAACAGCAGGCGTGGCCCCGATATTAATGGACAAGACATCATAGGCCACGGGTGGCCGGGTGCGACACACAACCTGCTTGTTGATCAGGTCCAGGCCAATCGCTTCATCGTGAAAAAACTGCGCTCCGGCGAACCGGGACAGTGGCCCAAGATCGATATGGGCCTGATCAAAGCCATAATGTCCGGCGATATAGCCGGGCAACATGCCGGAATACGGCGCGTGCGTATCACGGCAAATCAGCGTCACGCGTACGCCCGGCAGCGGTTTCATGCCAAAGCGTTTCAGTACGGTGACATGACTGTGGCCACCGCCGATCAGGACCAAATCTTTGACTATCGGAGTGGATGTCGGCCTCACAACAGCTATCCTTCAGTGCGGCAGGAACCCACCCTGTCGCCACGCGGCGCCCTTCCTAAAAGGGGGAAAGCACGTTCCGCCGCTATTCATGCCGCAAAAGGAGATTCCCGCTTACGTCATACTGGACTGTCCAGCCGGGCGGTACAACCACCGTGGTATCCGGTTCTTCCACGATGAGCGGGCCGCTCCGCGCCTGTTCAAGAGCGGTGCGCTGATAGACCACGGCCTGGCATTCGCCCACCTGGGGACCGAAATACGCCGTGCGGGAGGCTGGAGACGCAGGGGCGTTCCCGGTTCCAGTCAGCTCGGTAAGGCGGAGCTGGCCGGAGGAGGCGATGGCTCGCAGCCGGACGCTGACAAGCTCAATCGTATCGGCCCGATCATAGCCAAACGTCTGCCGGTGCGCTTCGGTGAAGAGCTGGGCCAGGCGGTCCGGCATGTCCGCGACCGATACGTCGGGAAAAGGCCGGCTTAGCTCGGCCACCTGATAGCCATACTTGAGATCGACCTGACGCTCAAAGCGAATCTGCTCCGCGGCAATACCCTCGTCGGCCAGCTCGGCCCGCGCCTGGGTCTCAAGCTCCTGGTAGTGACGCAGCACGGCCTGCGGAGCAAGCTGGTCCAAGGCCACGGCCACGCTGCGGATATAGTCGTGGCGATAATCCGCCAGGAGGAGTCCAAACGCGCTGAACAAGCCTGGGTAGAGCGGGATCTGAACCTGCGTCATACTCAGGCTGTCCGCCAGGGTGGCGGCATGCATCGGCCCGGCCCCGCCGAAGGCGATCAGGGTAAAGTCGCGTGGGTCTCGCCCGCGTTCGGTCGAAACGGCCCGCAGGGCGCGCATCATGGT